>JAHHSQ010000041.1 GCA_020025135.1 Pectinatus sp. | reverse complement strand
TTACATCGACTTGGATTTCTTCACAGATTGACCTAACCAGCTCCTTTAGCCTGGTGTCAACGCCATTGACCAATACTTTCCTGCGGTACTTAGGGCAGAACACAATATGGTACTTACACGAATATACTATATTATGATTAGATTTGTATGTTATCTTGCTCATGTTTATATAATAACGTACAGATATATAACTTGCAACTATATACTATAATCTTCAATTTCTTACGCAAATTCGGTGGATGTGCCTTATATCCCCATGTCTAAAGGCAGGGGCTGTACGGCACTTGTGGTAATAAAACTTCGTACTGACCAGAGGTGGCTATATAGGTTGTCATTTCGACACCAAATAAATCATGGAGTATTTCTGCCGTCAAAACGTCCTCTGCCTTTCCCTGAAAAATTATCTGCCCTGCTTTAAGCCCAATGACATAATCCGCATAGGCTTGCACTTGATTGAGGTCATGTAAGACGGCAACGATAGTCAACTTTCTCTCTCGATTGAGTTTTTGCAATAAATTTAACACTTCCAATTGATGGACAATGTCTAAATATGTAGTTGGTTCATCGAGCACTAATACCTCCGCCTCCTGCACTAAAGCCAAGCCAATAGCTAGCCGTTGGCGTTCTCCTCCCGATATACTCTCTATTCTCCGCTCCAGTAATTTTTCTAACGACAATTCTGCACTGACCCGCGCTATTACCGCTTTATCCTTACTGCTTAGCTGATTGTGCCAAAATCGTTGATAGGGAAAACGTCCACAGGCCAATAATTCCCTCCCACGCAAGGAGGGGGGAAAAACACACTTCTGTGGCAAAAAAGCTACCTTGCGAGCTAACTGACTCCGACTATAACTCTTCATATCACGACCTTGGAATAAAAGTTGTCCCTGATAATGTCTTTGCACAGTCAAAAGCTGTAAAAGAGTCGATTTCCCACTGCCGTTAGGACCAATAATCGCGGTCAACTTGTGCTTTGGAATATGTAGTTTAACAACTTCCAATATACTTTTTCCATCTACCCGATAATTGACATTTTTTAAATCGAACATAGTTTCTCATCCTCAAATTATTACTATATTTGAGTTTTATTTTCTCCAATCCTTCAATCTATGTTTTTGCGCAAAAGATATAAAAAGAAAGGGACACCAAAAAGGGCTAAGAAGATACCTGCCGGCAACTCTAGTGGAGCAAAAAGGCAACGCGCCAAGGTATCACTGAGAGAAACAAGACTAGCCCCTAATAACACCGCTAGTGGTAATAGATATCGATAATCATTTCCGATACACAAGCGAGCTAAATGCGGAACGATGAGTCCCACAAATCCCAAAAGTCCAGCCACTGCCACTGCACTAGTGGCCAAAATAGCTGCTAGACTAGTCAAAAAAAAACGGGCCCTTTCCACAGACAAACCTAAACTCAAAGCCATTTCATCTCCCAACTGCAAAATGTTGAGATATTTACCGAGCCAAAAAATGCTTGCTATACCTAAACAACTATATGGCAAAATCATCTTCACTTGTGTCCAAGAAGAGAGAGAAAAGCCCCCCATCAGCCACAGCAAAGCCCCTTGCAAACGCTCACTGTACAAAATCAAGAGTGCCGAAATACCAGCTCCTAACAAAGTGGATACTGCTACCCCTGCCAAAATAATACGCAATGGACGAATGCCATTTTTCCAGGCTAACAAATAGATAGTGAACGCCGCCAGCATCGCCCCTAAAAAAGCAACCGGCATAAAGAGAAATTGATACTGCGGTAAAACCATGATAATTACTAATCCAGCAAAACCAGCTCCAGCTGAAATACCAATGATATGGGGGTCAGCTAAGGGATTATGCAAAATAGCCTGTAAAATAGCTCCGGACAGGGCCAAATTAATGCCGACTAGGTAATTGACACAAAGACGGGGCAGGCGAATATCCCACACCACAGCCTGGATATTAACTTGCCCCATATGATAAAAAAGTGCATCTCGTAAGGTGGAAAAGGAAATCGGCGTGATACCATTTGTCAAACTGAGCACCGCGGTAACAAAAACTCCACTTAGGCTAAGCAATAAGATGTACTTTTTTTGCAATAATTTCCCTCCTCATTCAAGGTGCAATCTGCATAATATCTTGCGCCATAATTCTCACTGCCTCTGGATATTGCAATCCTGGACTGAGCAAGAAATATTTCTGTGGCAAATAATAAATGCGTTTTTTCTGCACTGCCGTAAGCTGCTGCCAAGCCTTATTTTCCTGCATCAAATGCTTTACCTCAGCGTGCATCTTGGCCTCATCACCCATAGTAGTAATAAAAATAACATCTGGGTTAGACTGCACCAAAGCTTCAAAATTATAGGGTATGTTTTCCGTTTCACGCTTTTGAGAAGCAATATTCTGTAAATGCAATAAATTGATTACCGAACCGGCAATCGAATACTTTGTTTGTAGCTGCAAACCACGAGAAGTTACATGTAAGATAGCAACCGTCTTTATACTCGCCTGGGGATGAAAATTATTTTGTACCTGTTTAATCTGTTTTTGCATTTCAGAACGCAATTTTACTGCCAAATCTTTTTTACCGGTAACTTCTCCTAATGTCAAAATAGCATTTTCAGTATCCTGATACGTCTTCATTTTTAGTAGGAGAAAAGGGGTACTATTATTCGCAAAAAAAGGAGCAAATTTGTCGTTAATTCCTTGCATGCCGATAACTAAATTTGGTTGCAAGGCGAGAACAGCTTCGGTATTGATATGGTAAACTGGTCCAACTTCTTTGACCTTTTGATAAGCTATTTCTGCATTAACAAGCTTACTGGTTGGCCGTCCCACAAGCGGAACTTTTAACTCTTGCAAAATTTCTAAAAAGGAAGGTGATAGAACCACAATACGCTGTGGTTTTTGTGTTAAAGTCAGCTTTTTCCCATCCGCATTTTCTACGGTACAAAAAGCTTTCTGTTCTTCATTGTATTTGTTCTGACAACCAGCTAGAACAAATACACACCATAATCCACATAACAACCAAATAAGCTGTTTTTTCTTTATCACTTTACATTTCGCCCCACTAAAATTGTCGATAAATAATTAGGAGCAGTTTTTAACTCACTCAAACTTTTACTGCTCTTTTCCGCATCTAAACCGCAACGACTGACCAAAATAGCTTCCTCAGCTCGACCATTTTTCTGTAAAACAGTCACTATTTCTCGCCAATTTTTATAAACTTTCATAATGACAGCCGTATCTGATTCAGTCAATATCTGTTGCAATTTTCCCTCAGATACGGTCCCTGGAACGATACTTAAAACATCTTCACCATTAGCCAAAGGATATTGATACTTACTAGCAATGGCACAAAAAGAAGTAATCCCCGGCACTACCTCCATGGGAACATTTTTTCCCTTTAATAAACGATGTAGATAAATAAAAGTGCTGTACAAAAAGGGGTCACCCAATGTAAGAAAGGCTACCCGTTTTCCAGTTTTCACTAATTGCTCGATAGCTGCGGTATTTTCTGCCCAAAGATTAGCGATGGATTGAAAATTTTTCACCATGGGAAAGGTTTGATAAACAATTTCCACACCAGCAGGTAAGTGCGGGCGAGCAATAGAAAGGGCTACGCTCCCCTCTTTTTTTTCCGTCTTAGGGGCCACCACGATATCAACTTTTTGTAATATTTGTACCGCCTTGAGGGTCAATAACTCTGGGTCACCTGGCCCTACACCAATGCCGTAAAAAATTCCTGGCTTACTGTTCATCTGCTTTATCATTTCGTGCTTTCTAATACCTGCCAAGCTTCATTAGCTCTTTCTACAAATATTTTTTGAATATTAGGATTTTCTCCCAAGCCGTGTAGATAGGTACTAACTTGAAATCCCTCTTTTTCCAAAATGGATTTATGCGAATCTGGCTCAGAACCAGCCATATCGTTATTGGCATGGTCACCAGCCACCATCATTAAAGGCATCAAGATGACCTTTTTAATACCTTTTTTCTGCAATTCTGGAATGACAGTCTGTAAATGGGGCCAACCTTCTACTGAATAAATATAAACATTGTGGTCATTTAAGACATCCAAACGGTCCTGCATTACCGCATAGTAAGCGTTTGCTGGAGAAGGTGTACCATGGGCCATCAATAAAATCGCTTCATTTTTCTTTAGGGGCGGAAACTGACTTTTAAGGGCACGCATCACTTCCATGATATCGTCGCGCTGATTTTCTTGCCCCATCCAATACATGAGTGGTAAACCCATCGTCATTTTCTTAAACTGATGCTTGTAAAGGTCAAATACAGCTGTATCATAGTGATACTCCATACCCGGAATAATATCCAAAGAAGTGAGGGCAACGCGCGTATATCCTTCCTTACGCAGTTGCTGTAAAACTTCTTCTGGTGTATAAAAGACCTTGCCTTCATTAGCTTTAATGCGGTCAATTATAATGTGAGATGTAAAAGCCAAAACCACCTTCGTATGGGGATGGTCTTTTTTAATGGCTTCCACAGTTGCTTCTATGGTTTTGGCCCGCGTATTCTTGTAAGTGGTGCCAAAACTCATCACAACAATTGCATCTTTGTTCGGCAAATTTTGTAACTTTGGATTGCTGTATTCGCGTACGCCAATTTCAGCAGCCCGTTGCAAAGCTGGTGTCGCATCCTTAACTTCTGGATTCAAACGGTAGCTAGCAAAAGCTGGTACTGCCGTTCCCATCAACATCGTCGTCGCCACAGAGGCCAGTAAAATTTTCTTCCATCTCTTTGTTGTCATTAATCTATCACCTTTCATCATGAAATAAATTTTCCGCTTCACCATGCACAATCTATATAATAAATAAGTGCATTTTTTAAATTAAAAATAATACATTCTAGATTAATAGCAAGGTAGCGTACATAAGTATCATAACATTTATGCAAATATAAGTACACACCATTAACCGCTATCAAATACGCACATCAATCTGCGCAGAAACCCCAACACCTTGAACACGTGAAATATTAGTAATGCGTTTAGCATTAATGGGAATTAAGCCTTTGATGCGAAAACGCGAATCACTGAAATTGCCCCCGACTTGCAAAACAGCCTTAGTTTTATCTACCTGTGCCTGCGGTCCAACTACCTGAACAGCCCCCACATAGGAACCATCACCAAAAGAAATAACTGGCACTACTTTGGTCGCATAGGAAGTGCCTAACCCGCGTTGCCCGTATAAACTATTAATGGCACTATTTAAGGGATTAGCAAAGCGGTCTACTAAAAAAGAAATCCCGCCAACTTTTAAAACTTGTCCAAAAATATTGCCAAAATCAAAAGCTTGCGTAGTGGCTACACCCGTGCCAAGGACTAATCCTCCCACTAAGAATGAAGAAATAATGATTTTTTTTAAACGCATAATAAATTCTCCTAAAATAAATTTTTTCAATATGTTATAATCAAGTCAATTATTCAACTCATTAAAATTTATTAACTACCAGAAAGGACTTTTATGGAACAACACTTACAATTACTTCTCGATTTTATGTCCCAGTGGGGCTATTGGGCTATTGGAATACTAATGGCTTCAGAAAATGCCTGTATTCCCATCCCCAGCGAAGTTATTCTCGGTTTCGCTGGTTACATGGTTTTTATGGGAGCCTTAAACTTTTGGGGTGCTGTACTCGCTGGTATCATAGGAGGTATAGTCGGCTCCATTATCACCTATTACATCGGCCTTTGGGGAGGACGTCCTTTTATTGATAAATACGGCAAATATTTTTTCATCAAACAATCTCACGTCAATGCTGCTCAACGCTGGTTCGACAAATATGGTGTTAGCGCTGTATTTTTTAGTCGGCTCTTACCCGTAGTACGTACCTTTATCTCCCTTCCCGCTGGCTTTGGAGCAGTAAATATCAACAAATTCATTATCTACACCTTCTTAGGCTCTACCCCTTGGACTATCCTCTTAATTTATTTAGGAGATACCTTGGGTAAAAATTGGCAAACCCTTCTCGCTATCGGACATAAATTTTCCTCCATAACCTGCATTCTCTTATTCATGGCTGGAATCTTCTTCCTCTGGCGGCACTATCGTAATAGAAAACAAACTAACCTTTAGTCTATCGGCAACCCACGAGGTGGGGTTAGATAACTACCTATTTTATACATACTGATACGCCGGCAATTAATATTATGACAGACGCATTTTAAGACACTTTTATCGCTATAATGTCTATCACATACTAAGGTAATATCTCCTTCTGAATAGGGCGTTCCGCATTCAATACATTGTCCGATAAACTCGTTTTTTAAAGCAGTGAAGTATCGATAATGATTCTGCCTTTTGCATCCCGCACAGGGATAAGCATATTTGGGGTAATTTTTATATTTACATTTGTTACAAATTAGATATTCTGCCATTTGCAACCTCATTTCTTAATCATAAATACTTTTTTATTAGTACTTTTATGTGTTTTATTATATTGCTAAGTTTTCTGAAATGCAATCTACATAATATCTAAAAGTTATCCACAAAGTTATCCACAAAATATCAATTTCAGTGGATAACTTTTTTTTAGTCCATTTTATCTAGCTTTTTTATCCACAACTTTTTTGCACATTATCCACAAGCAAAATTATCGTTGGTAGAAAATTTGAGCCGTTCATTTTTCGGAACTTTAGTGATAAAACGCTGTAATTACAATATTTTATCGCCTAGAAAGAAAAAATGCACATACAAAATATTGTATGTGCATTTTTTTAATGGTCATATATATCTGTGGATAAATTTTAGTTCAGTTTTTCAGCACCCAAACTTACTAGTAAACGATATTACAACTAAATTAACTATTTTTTGCGCAATTTGAAAAGGATATTATTCATCTTTTGTAAATTATCCGTCAAATGTGCTTTTTCCTTATATCCTTCCAAAACCGCTAATTGCTCTGCCAAAGAACTTGTATAGATGACAGCCAAACGTTTTCCCAATAACTTCTTTGCCTGTTCGGCCACTAAGTGAATAGCCGTCGTATGCGGTAATAAAATATATTTTTCTGCCATATCACTATGTACCAAATTGACCAATTTCCCTACCGCAAAACTATTTTGCGAGCCTTCATCTAAAAGAACAGTGGCATTTTTCTTTTGCAGGGAATCTGCGGCCTCTCCCTGCTCCGCTGTCGCCAAAACCACCGTTTTATGCAAAGTCCCTAATACAATGCGAATATCATGTGCTTCAGCCATATTATCGATATGAATACTATAGGTACTGCCCCAACCTAAGACTTGCTCAATAATATTACTAGGACATTCTGTGTGCAAGTGAATAAAGACCTCGTACATTTTTTTGCGAATAACAACCATATTTCCATAACGCTCTAAAGTTTTTTTCATGGCTTCCACGGGCATTCTCGCATGAGAAATTTTTATTTCTAAACAATATGGATTTACTATATCTTCATCTGGATTGGGTATCGTATGATTGACATTAGAACCGTTGGTAAACATCAAAGTGGGCGAAACAAAATTGCCATCTAAACCAGACCGACAGCCTTTTAGAAGAACTAACAACGCTTTCGCTCCGGCATCATGTTTATTACTACTATTTTCGGAAATCGCCTTTTCTCCGGCCTCAATGGCTGCGGAAAGAATTTCCGTAATCGGTCGATTTTCACGCACGGCTTGGTGAGCCCCCTTGGCTACTTTCTTAGCAATGACGATAATAGGCCGTTCACCATTATCATTTGCCGTTCGTTGCGCATATAAAATGCCGTACTGAAAAGCCTTTCCTAATTCTGACGAAGTGACATCATATTTCCCGACTAGCCCCTTAGCCAAACCGCGGAAGATTTGCGCCAACAAGACCCCCGCATTACCCCGTGCCCCCAAAATGGCACAATTGCTGACGATATGGGAAACAGCGCCAATTCCCTTTAACTGACTATCGCGTAAGCCACCGGCAGCAGCACTCATGGTGTGCAAAAAATTATTTCCCGCATACTGAGTATCAAGTAGTGACGTCGCATCCAGTTGATTGATATTTTCATATTCTAACAAAAAATTGCTATATGCTCCGGTAATCATTCTTCTATAATCATTACCGGTAATAATCTCTCTATTTGTCATTTTAAAAACCCCTTTTGCACTTTTCTCTATGATAGCACAAAAAAGATGGATAGCACAAAAATTAGCTATCCATCTAATAATTCAAATATTGACGATGACGGTCCTTTTATACTTTAAATTTCTTGATAGAATTCTGCAATTCACTTGCCATATGCGACAAATTCTGGCTAGCAGTGGCAATTTCTTCGACTGAAGCAGATTGTTCTTCGGTTGCAGCCGAAATCGTCTGTGTTTCTTCGGTCGATTTTTTACTTTCTTGGTCAATATGTTGCACCGCACTGACAACATCTTGAATACCGCCACTGACCTTATCTACCGATGTAGAAATATCGCGGATTTGTTCGGTAATATTCATGACCATCTGCAAAATGGCATCAAAGCTCTTGCCAGCGCTAGAAACAACATCTGCACCGATGCCAACTTCTTCCTTGCCATCATTCATGTATTTGACGGCATCTTCCGTCTTAGTCTGAACTTCTTCAATCAGTTCTGTAATCTGTTTAGCGGCATTTTGCGATTGTTCAGCTAATTTACGCACTTCTTCAGCGACAACAGCAAATCCCTTACCAGCTTCACCAGCACGCGCTGCTTCAATAGCAGCATTTAAAGCCAACAGATTAGTCTGTCCAGCAATATTAGAAATAACATCGACAATCTGACCAATCTGTTTGGATTTTTCTTCTAATTCTCCAATAACTTCCGCTGTATCATTTGTCTTGCTTTCGATAACTTTCATCTGTTTTACAGCTTTGCTGATAGCAACGCCGCCATCATTAGCAGTTTGCGCTGTTTTTTCAGCTGAATTGGAAACTGTCTGAGCATGAGTAGCCATCTGTTGCATTGCTTCCGCAATTTTCTGTGTGGTCGAACTTGCTCTATCCGTCAAATGCAATTGCTTTTCAGCACTATCCGCTACACCAGTTACGGAGTTAGCGACTTGGTTAGAAGCCTGTGCCGATTGTTCCGCACTAGCCGACAATTCATCAGAAGATGATGCCAACTGTTCGGTAGCTTCTACCGATTGGCGCAACAAGGTGCTGACATTGTTTTTCATCTTTTCAATAGCGCGAGAAACTTCACCAAACTCGCTCTTTTCTGCTAAGTGGTCTGCTGGTACAGAGTGGGAGAAATCTCCATCTGCCAATATATCCAAAAATTTAATAATATCAAGTAAACGTTTATTAATATTTCTAATGATAATTTCGCCAATCATAAAGCCAAGGATAATAGCTGCTACGACAATACCGATAAAGAGCATGTCAGCGTAATGGGCATTGCGCATATTTTGGTCATCAATCATCTTTGCTTGATTGATGACCTTTTCTCCCAGCTGTTTAAAGAGGGCATTATAAGCATCTTCTTTGGGCAAAGCCTGTGTCATGTATAAATTATAAGCTTCGGCATTCTTATTGATATATGCCAACTGAATGACTTGGTCGCGCACCGTCAAATAGCCATTGCGCGTCTGTAAAATCTGCTGATACGTTTGCTGCATATCAGCATCCAACTGTAACTGTGAAAATCCCTGTAAAGAATTGGTAAAAAGATCCGTTCTCTTCGTGATGTCCTGTTTTAGTGCTTCATTGCGATTCACATCATTGGACAAAATCATGGCAAAAACATCGGCTTCGATTTTGCGAGCCTGCAGACGGCAATTGTAAATATCCGCTACTGCCGTGAGATTTTGGCTATACATCTCGTGGAGTCTTTTATTAGTTCTGTTGATAAAGGTATATCCCAGCACTCCAGTACATATGATAGCTACTAACAAGAGCATAACCAAAAATTGCAATTTTCTCTTCATTTGAATGTTATCGAGCCATTCTCTCATTACAACTCACTCCTATAAGTTTTTCTCACGTAATCAGGCTAGGAGCAGTACATATATTTGTTTGCGATAAATATATTTTCTATCTGCATATCCAAGCTTTTACGCCTATACTTATACACTTCTTCATTTAAGAATAAACTCCTCTTTTTTAAAAAAAATCTTGACTTGGTTTTAAAAAAGAAACTGTATTATAATATAATTATTAGGTATAAAATTAGGAGTGTCAGCAAAAAATTTTATTTTAATTCTCGTATAAGAAAATAATATGCTATTAAAAGATATTTTTTGGGTAAAAAAATAAGTACAAGAGCAACATAAAATTATTTTATGTTAATCATCCGTATCCAAAATATTTAGGAAATGAGGCTTTTATATGCGCCAACTTTTAAAAATTCTTCAACTAATTCTATTTGCTGGCATACTAAGTTTTTCCCTACCTGCCATCGCAGCATCCCCTCGTCAAATCTGCCATCAGGCTCTTTTGAATAGCGATTTTTCCACTTCTCAGTATGAGACTAATCTAAACATAAAAAATCCGCTGGGAAATTTTTCTCTGCATGATAATATCTTCTTACAAAAAAATCCGTTTTATCTGTACCATGATTTAACCATCCAGCTAAAAGCTACTGGCAAGCAAGATAAACAACCAAAACTAATAAAAATCCAACAATATATACACACGCAAAATCAGGCGTTTTCTGTCTACTCTAATTTAGGAACTAACGCTCAAAACAATCAACATTGGACCCATACCGATATGAAAATGCCAACTGATTGGTACAAAGAATGGCAAAAATCGCTCTCTAGCATGAATAACTATGAAAATGTACAAAAATTTATGCAAGCCATGACAACCAGCGAAATAACCCACCAAGATACGAAAACAACTACTATAAAAGTCTTTATTAGTGCTAAAGAATTATTTTCAACCTATAACTTTCTCCAATCGCCACTCTTACTTTCTGGTCTTCCTGAACATCTCCAACAAAAAAATCTACCGAAGCAGAAATATCGCGAATCTGGTCTGTCATCTTTACGACCATGTCCA
>JAHHSQ010000040.1 GCA_020025135.1 Pectinatus sp. | reverse complement strand
ATTTTGCTTTGACATACTCCCCACGGCTAAAGCCGAGGGATTCTGGGATATTAGCAAACCTTGCCTACTGAAATAGCAGGTCTTACGAGTTCTATCCACAAATTTGTATGTTATCTTGCTCATGCTTATATAATAACGTACAGATATATAACTTGCAACTATATACTATAATTCACCTTTAATTGCTTACGCAAATTCGGTGGATGTGCCTTATCTGTTAGAGGTAAGATAAAATTAATTTTGCCGAAATCGGCCTATTGGGGCAAAAGTAGTGGTAGAATAGAGAGTGTTTGGGAAAAACGACAATTTTTGTGGATATGATTGTATTTAAGGCAAAACTTCTAC
Source organism: Pectinatus sp. (assembly GCA_020025135.1). GTDB lineage: Bacteria > Bacillota > Negativicutes > Selenomonadales > Selenomonadaceae > JAHHSQ01. Next base: position 10,754 of record JAHHSQ010000040.1, on the reverse strand, counting down.
CTTGCAGAGGGAGACAAATTTCGCTATTATAGGAAAAGTCTGCCTTCTCATAGAGTGCGGTGTGGACAGAATAAAATTCAGAAATTTGAGAATTAGGTCAAGACTCATAAGACAGCAGAGGGCTTAGAGTAATTTATAAAGGAATAAGAGAGGGGAAAATCTGCTCCCTCTGCAGGCGCCAAACTACGGGTAGTTTGGGCTTTTTTTGGTGGCAGATAAGTTGGCGATACTAGACGAGAAAGGTGTCGTTAGGATAGAGATGAAAGATAGAATTATCGCATGGATGGCGTGTTGTTTTTTGTGTATATATGCTATTTTTGCCTATATTGTCAGTACGCCATTTTATACTTGTTATGAACTCCGTTCTTTGACTAAAAATTTTAATATGGCTATTTTTGAGCGTTGTGTCGATTTGCCCAGTGTAGTCAATAATAGTTATGATGTGGTTATGAATAGTTTTCTGGACACGAGCATCCCAGCTAGTGGCGCTGATACATATTTGCATTTTACTAACTTGTTGTGCGGACCGCTTAATGCCCAGTTTTTGAAATTGATTGATTCTTATTTAAATACTGGAAAATGGCCAGAAATGCGCGATATTACCATGGATAATAATCGTACGATGGATATTGACTATGATGTCATTTTGCGACGTTCATTGCTCGAAGAAACACAAATTGATGAATTAGCGGCTAATTGGCATGAGGCTGATGGTGGCAAGGTAATTTCTATGACAGTGCAAAATAAAGACATGCAGGTGCCGTTTACTTTATCCTTGCTATTGAAGAAATCAGCGGGCGGTTATTGGCGCGTGGTTAAAATTTTAAATTATGCTCAATATGTGCATTTGATAGAGGCGAAGCGTACGCGTGATATTGATGCCTATCAAAAATTAGTGGGAGATAGGCGCGAAAAATTTACCCAACAGGTTCTATGTGGGCGCAAACACTTTAATAAATTATTGATTGATTTTGATGAAAATAAATGTGCTATCAATCGACGTGATTTAATTAATTGCATTGATAATGAGGTTTTGCCAGTTTTATTAGCAGAACAACAATATATGAATGCTTGCCAGAATATTCCGCTTGGAGCACAGAGATTGCACGCTTATAATTTAGATTATTTGCGCCTACGCATTGCAATGTGGCAGAAGTACAAAGAAAGTGTAGCCACCAATAATTCAGCTAGCTTGGTAGAGGCAATTTCGTTACAGCAAAAGAGTCAACAGGTGGAAAATCAAATAAATAGTTTTCTCTATGCCATGCCCATTTTTTTTCACGATAAAAAAAGGTGATTGATTTTGTCTTTTAAAATCGTTCGGGAAAAAAGATTTTTTGGATGTCTATGTGGGGAGCTTTGCCCAGTAAACTGCCGATGTAGAAACAGATAGCGCCGGCACCAATGCCAATGACGATGTTGTGGCAAGTGGAAAGGTGTATTTGGAAAGCAGTAGAGAGGCAGTAGGCACTCAACCCGCCGATAATGGCAGAAATGGCGCCACAGGAGTTGGCGCGGTGCCAAAATAAACCTAGGATGAGAATCCAGAAGAAAGCTGTTTCTAGGCCGCCAAAGGCAAAAAGGTTTATCCAGACGATAATACTGGGCGGTTTAATGGCTAAGAGAACGGTGCAAATACCCATAAAAGCGGTGACCCCAATGCCAATTCGACTGATGAATTTTTGTTCAGCAGGAGAATTGGTCTTTTTTTTGTAGTGCAAATAGATATCTTTGACAATGGCAGAGCTACCAGCAATGAGCAAAGATGAAATGGTAGACATAGTTGCCGCTAAGGGTCCAATAATGGTAAATCCCGCCAACCATGGATTCATATGTTTGGCAATCAATAAGGGAATGACAGCATCTGTAGTGGTGTGAGGGGGCAATGTTAAGATAACACTATGCGCTAGAAACCCGAGTAGTGGCATACCAACCATCATTGCACCGCAGACGATGGTGCCGATAAGCATGGCACGATGTACGGATTGGGTATCTTTATAGCTGAGGCAACGCACTGCAGATTGAGGTAGCCCAATAGTACCGATGCCACAGAGAATCCATTGGCTAGCTAAGAGCGGGATGGGGACGGTATTGCTGGCAGTGGGAGAAAATAAGTCGATTTTTCCCTGTTGCGAAGTTTGGTGTAAGCTATGCATAATTTGGTTCCACCCATGTCCATCATGCAGAATGGCGTAGGTGAGGAAAAACATTCCTAAAAGCATTAAAATGGCGCAAATTGTATCGGTAATGGCTACTGTATTGAAACCGCCGATGGTAGTGTATAAAACCACTACGAGAGCAAAAAAGAGGAGACCGCTTTGATAGCTTAAGCCGGTTACTGCTGCGAAAATATTGGCACCACCGATGAATTGGGCGATCATTTGGGTAGTAAAAAAGAGTAATAATACTACTGCACAGAGATTGGCACAAAAGTCAGATGGATAACGGGAGCGAATGACATCGATGATGGTGATGGCATCAACGCGGCGCGCAATAACAGCTAATTTTTTGCCAATGATACCAAGAATGAGATAGGCAGCAACTACCTGAACAGAGGCAAAAAGAACCCAAGCTAAGCCAGTGCGCCAGGCTACTCCAGGGCCACCGACAAAAGAGCTGACAGAGCCATAGGTAGCGACTAGACTCATCGCGAGGACAAAACCGTTTAAGCTCCGCCCCCCAATAAAATATTCCTTCGAAAAATTTTCGCGTCTTTTTTTTGCCTCACGGCGTTTGAGGAGAAAGCCAATAAATAGAAGAATGAGGAAAAAAAGGGCAGAAGGTAATAAAGTGATAAAAGTATACATAATTTTAAACCACAGCGAAAATGTGGTATATCCTTTCTGAGATTTAGTTGTCGTCTAGAGAAAAATTGCGAAAGACGAATTTTATCAATAGCCATACTAGTATAATAGTGAAAAAATATGTGCCGATACAGGCGCCCCAAAACCAAAGGGGAAGTGATAAGAAGTAGGCATTTTCGCTAATGCCAAAGGCCATAATCCACCAGAAAGCGATAATGGCAATGGTTATATAAGCGGTGTAGCGTGCTTCTTTATTCATTTGGATAAATTTTTCTTTGTAATTCATGATTTTCTTCCTTTGCTAAAATGGACAATAAAAAGACCCTCCGTCTTAAAAGACAAAGGGTTTTAGGCATAAGCAAACAAGCTATGTAAAATAGCCATATAAATCCACACTCCTCTCTGTCTCGGTTGTTTACTACAATCCAAGCAGTGAACATGAAAAGATATTTTTTTGTCAGTTGGTATAGTTTTACAAAATACTATCCAAAAAATGACTCGCCACATACTATAACATTTTTTTTGTAAAAAGTAAAATTGCCAATTTTCATTATGAGAAATTGGCAATTTGTTGTTTATATTTTTATCTGTCACTTGGGAAAATAAGTCGTTACCCGTTATGGGAGAGGTTACCAAAACGAGTAAATTCTTTTTGAAAATAAAGCTGGATGGTATCTACAGGTCCGTTACGGTGCTTAGCAATGATGATATCGGTGATATTTTTATTCTCTGTATCAGGGTTATAATAATCTTCTCGATAGAGAAAGAGGACGATATCAGCATCTTGTTCTAAGGAGCCGGATTCGCGTAGGTCGCTGAGCATCGGTCTTTTTATCTGCCGGCTTTCTACACCACGGCTCAACTGCGAGAGGGCAATAACAGGTACATTTAACTCTCTAGCTAGTGCTTTGAGGGAACGAGAAATATCAGAAATTTCTTGTTGACGATTATCTCCTTTATTATTGCCGCGTCCTTGCATCAGTTGTAGATAGTCGATAATGAGCAAAGAGAGGCCGTGTTCAGCTTTTAGCCGGCGCGCTTTAGAGCGCAAATCCATGATGGAAATGCCTGGTGTATCATCAATAAAAATAGGAGCAGTGGAGAGCCGGTCGGCAGCGACAATTAGCTGTTGCCAATCTTGTTCCATCAGACCACCGGTACGCATACGCTGAGAATCGATACTTCCCTCCGAGCAAAGCATTCTTTGGACGAGTTGCTCTTTGGACATTTCAAGAGAGAAAAAAGCAACTGGTGCCTTTTTACGGATGGCTACATAGGTGGCGATATTGAGGGTGAAGGCAGTTTTCCCCATGCTGGGACGAGCAGCGACAAGGATGAAATCAGAAGGTTGTAGTCCAGAAGTCAATCTATCTAAATCTAGAAAACCAGTAGAAAGACCGGTAATGCCTCCTTTGGCTTCGTGCATTTGTTCAATTTTGCTAAAGGTATCGAGGAGAATATTGCGAATGGGCGTGAATTCACTAATATTGCGCTTTGCCGTGACATCGAGAATTAATTTTTCGGCTCGGTCGAGAAGATTGTCTACATTTTCATCATCTTTATAGCAGAGAGAAGCTATATAGGAAGAGGCTTCGATGAGATTGCGTAATTGAGCCTTATCACGGACAATTTGGGCGTGATATTTGACATTAGCAGCGGTGGGAACAGCGTTAGAAAGTGCCGAGATAAAATTTATGCCGCCTACTTCTTCTAAGGTATTATTTTTGCGAAGGGCCTCAGTGAGGGTGATGAGGTCAATGGGCTGTTTTTCAGCGCGTAATTCGACGATAACGGAAAAAATAGTCCGGTGCGCTTGTCTATAAAAATCGTCAGCAGTGAGCATTTGCATGACTTCATCAACTGCTTCACTAGAGATGAGCATTGCGCCTAAGACGGATTGCTCTGCTTCAATATTTTGCGGGGGAATTCTATCTGCCATCTTGTGGTCCTTTCCAAATCAATTGATGAAAATATTTGCCCACGGCAAATGACCGTGGGCAGTAAAGGGCGTTTTTCCTTTATTCAGCGGAAACAATATGCAATTTGATGGTCGAAGTAATGCCAGGATAAACTTTAACGAGAACATCGAATGTCCCGGTGTGTTTGATTTCGCTGGCAATTTCTACCTTGCGCTTGTCCAATTCAATGTTGAAATCTTTGTGGAGTTTTTCGACGACATCTCTACTGGTGACAGAACCAAAAAGGCGTCCATCTTCGCCAGTACGTACCGGAATGGTGATTTCCACTTTTTTGAGTTGGGCGGCCATCAATACTGCTTCATCCTTATCTTGTTGCTTTTGGCGGGCAATAGAGCCCTGTTTTGCTTTAGCTACATTGAGATTAGTTTTAGTCGCTTCGATGGCAATATTATGTGGCAGGAGGTAGTTTCTGGCATAGCCTTCAGAGACCTCAATGATATCTCCTTTTTTACCGAGTTTTTTATTGTCTTGACTAAGAATTACTTTCATGTGCTTTATCCACCTTTCTGATAATTGCTTGTGCAGTTTCAATAGCTTGTTCTTTAATTGTGGGGAGTGGAATATTTTTAATTTGGGCTCCCGCTACATTGATGTGTCCGCCACCGCCAAAGGATTCCATTAGTACTTGGACATTCAATTCTCCTAGAGAGCGGGCACTGATACCGACGGTAGTATCGTCTATTTGAAAGAAGACCAAACTCATGCGGGCGTGATCAATGCGCAATAATTGGTCGGCAATTTGCGCAGAAATAATCTGAATGCTAGGTGTGCCAGTTGGGCAAACCGCGACAATTAAACCTCCAGGGAAGAATTGGGAGTTAGAAATGGCTTTGGCCTTGACGATATTGGTACTGTAGTCAGTGCGGAATAGTTGATTGACAAACTGTGGGTCAGCCCCATTACGACGCAGATAGGCGACAGCGTCGAAGGTGCGTACTCCAGTTTGGACGGTAAAGTTTTTGGTATCAACGATAATACCGGCATAAAGCGCTGTAGCTTCTAGATAAGAGATGGCCGGTTCATCGCTAAAGTACATCAATAATTCTGTTACGATTTCACTGGTTGAAGAAGAAGAAGATTCGATGTACACCAAGAGGGTGTTTTTGATGATATCTTCAGAGCGACGATGATGGTCGATGACAATGATTTTTTTGATGAGTGAAAGTAGATTTTGTCCAGCAGCCAGATGCGGAATGTGCAAATCGACTGCGAAGAGAGCAGGATTAGCAGCGTGAATGTGTTCGGCTGCCTCTGGGCTGATAAACATATCGTGATAGAGGGGGTTCTCTTTCATTACATCCGTCAATTTGTCGATACCTTCATTCATATCGCTGAGGATGATATACACTTCTTTTTTCATCGCTCGCGCCATGGCGGCAATGCCGATAGCGGAGCCAAGGCAGTCAAAATCTTCATTATGATGGCCCATGATAAAGATGACATCTGATTCACCGATAATTTCTTTGACGGCATGGGCAACTACACGAGATTTTACGCGAGTATGTTTTTCTACTGCTTTAGTTTTACCGCCGAAGAATGTGATTTTTCCGTCAATATTTACGGCCACTTGGTCCCCGCCGCGTCCAAGTGCTAAATCGAGACAAGACTGAGCTTGTAGGCCTAGATTTTCCATGGTAATTCCCGAAGTTGCTTCCACTAAGCCGATGCTTAAAGTGATGGGAAACTTATTGGGACCACGGATGGCGCGGACTCGGTCTAGGATATCAAAGTTTTCTGCGGTAGCGATAGAATAAGCATAATGCTCAATCAAAATGATATACATATCATCGTCTAGGCGCCTTAAAAGGCCATTTAAAGAGTGGGACCATTTGTCGAGAGCATTATTTACTTCAAAGAGGATAGAAGTGCGTTGCGCCTCACTTAGTCCTTGTAAGGCATCGTCGTAGTTATCAATTTGAATATAGCCAAACAGCACGGAGTGAGCTTCTGTATTACGCTTGAATTGTTCGTATTCAGTGATATCATTGATATAGAGGGCCATGCGGTTTGGCGCTGGCTGTTTGTGGGGAGGAACGGGACGATATTTGATGAGATAGAAGCGATTTTTATTTTGGAAGACAGTTTCTCCAGTTTTATGCCAGCATGGCTCTAGGTTTAAATTTGGCCAAAAATCATGGAATTCAGAGCCTAACTGTGGGTTGATACCGAGCCATTTTGGCAACTCGTTATTATACCATTCCAGACGGTTGTCTTGATTGACGACCATGATAACTTGTGGAAGATGTTCTAAAGCAATATTAGATAGTTCGTTGATATTCTTGACAACGTTTTGGTAATAATCGGACAAGGCTTGCGTTCGTTCCTTTTCGCGGTCTATGATGAAGGCGGCTAAACAACAAAAAAGGACTAGACCGGCGATAGACAATAACAAATTGTAATATAAGATAGTCAGTAATAGACCGATGACTATTATCAGCATGATGCCGATATCGATGCGAGAAGAAAGTCTATGCGGCATAATCTGCCCTCCTTTAAAAACTATCTGTCCCGCCGTGATTGTAAAAATCTAGTGCGATAATCAAAAAACATGTCAAAAAGTCCTATATACATGACGATTTCCATGATTGGCGTAAGCAAAACCAATAAAAAAATCACAGTCTTGACGGCAGATGATAATTTGTAATATTTTAAGAAGAAGTACATTAGAGCGAGGCCCTGAATACGACAGAACATTGAGGAAAAATAATTGACATTAAAGGATACATTGTAGAGAATGGTTAAGTGTCTAGTGCTTCCCCAATAAATACCTACCAGTGAAAAACAAAAGAGAAAGAGAAAAATAATGGGGAATTTCCATTCGGAAAAAGGAGGAAGACCAGGTAAGTTAGTTTCTCCTAGGCGTTTTAAGAGGCGATGTGTCAATATGAAATTTAACAGTCCAATACACATGGCCGAGAGAATTACCCCTGTAGGTAAGGATAATAAAACGGAATTGGCCATAGCTTTAATCTGGGCCGTATGTTCATCAGCAGAGATACCATGGTAACCGAGCGTCTTATAAATGGCAGCAGAAGAACTTACGGTTTCGTTGATAATCTGCTGCATATTGGCCCATAAGTTTATATCCATTAGATAGAATGTAGCTATAAAAGTTAAGGCTATGGATAAAACAGAAGCGACCATGACTCCAATCAAGTTATGTACTGGCGAGAAATGCCGAAAGCCAAAACCAAGGGCCGGGGCAATTAAAATGGTTATACTAAAGACCGATATGCCGGAATAAAAACCGAATAAAACACTAGTTAAAACTGTGGCTGCCGCTATTGCCAAAATGCCTTCCTTGAGGCCATGTCTATAAATGATGATGGCGATAGGAAGAGGTAAAATGTAAAGTAAAAAGAAAAAAAGCGGTATCGCAGTGCCCGTAATGGCTAAGATGACAGTGATAGCCGTCAATAAAGCACTTTCCACTAACGGTTTGGAGGAGTAATATGTCATACTGCATTCCCTTCGTGATTGATGAAATACCTTAAACAAATTTAATTATAATATAATTTATATGGTTATGCAAAATGGAGGGGATATTATTTGAAAAAATATCTCTGGTTATTGATGATTTTAATGCTTTTATACGGATTGTGGTGTGGCGATGCCAAACAGGTGTGGCAAAAGGCAATATTTATTTGTTTGGAGTGCATTGGCATTGGTTAAACGGAATTCTTTACAGTCTTTAATTGCAGTTTTTTATAATTGGCACTGGCGAAATTTTTTTACTGGTAATATCTATCAAGGTCCCTGGAAAGCGATATGTGTCCCAGGCTTAAATTGTTACTCTTGTCCAGGGGCATGGGGAGCTTGTCCGATAGGCTCCTTGCAGAGCGCTTATAGTGGCACTGTCTTGCGGTTTCCCTTTTATGTTTTGGGATTAATGCTAGCGTGGGGATTGTTGTTTGGTCGAGTTATTTGTGGTTGGTTATGTCCATTTGGCTTTTTGCAAGAACTTTTATATGCTTTACCTAGCAGAAAGATAAAAAAACGTCCTTGGATGGCCAAATTAACGTATATAAAGTATGGCATTTTGGTATTGTTTGTGGTAGTTATCCCGCTTTTATTTTATGGGCAACGCGGTCGGGGAACACCAGCTTTTTGCAAATATATTTGTCCAGCTGGGATAGTAGAAGGAGCGATACCACTTTTTGCCACGCGTCAGAACTTATGGCAGTTGGCCGGTTGGATTACTACTTGGAAATTTGCCGTTTGTTTTTTCTTATTAGGTCTAGCTATTGTCATGTATCGACCTTTTTGTCGATTTATTTGCCCGTTAGGGGCTTGGTATGGTTTTTTTCATCAGACAGCATTATTGGGTGTAACGGTAGATAGTAAAAAATGTATTCATTGTCACAAGTGCGCATTAATATGTAAGAATGATGTTCAGATTGCCGGAGATAGGGAATGTGTTTCTTGTGGGGAGTGTCTGGCTACTTGTCCAACCAGAGCGATTTCTTATCGTCATTGGCCGAGAAAAAGAGTGAGAGAAAATAAAAAAATAAACAAAGGATGGTGAAATAATCGTTACAGGAAAATAGGGGTATACCTTCTCTTATTTTTCAACGACGAGAGGTCAAAATGATGAAAAAAATGGCGCTATTGGTTCTGATATTAGCTGTATTAATAATGGGAGGATGTGGAAAAAAAGAAGAGGGTCAACAATTGGTTGAGAATAAAAATACATCTGGAATGCAGTTGTCGGCTGGGACTGGGGCAGATAAACAGGCGGTTAATTTACAACTTTTGGCTCCACGTGAAAAAAATACGATTTCTTTAGAGGACCTTTATACAGATAAACCAGTATATCTAAATTTTTGGGCCACTTGGTGCGGTCCATGTGTTGGTGAATTACCAAATATAGAGGCAGTATATAAAAAATACCAAGGGCAAGTCAATTTTGTCCTTATTCCAGTAGATGAAGATTTTGACGATGTCGAAGTATTTCTCAAAAAACAAGGCCTTGTACTACCAGTTTACAAAGCAGAAACGAATATCAATGAAATCAATTATCGCTATAATTTGCAGGCGATACCGATATCACTGCTCATTGATAAACATGGAACAATTATTGCGCGTCATGTCGGCAGTATGTCTAAGGAAAATTTGGAGAAGTTTTTAGCACCAGTTTTGAGAAAAAAATCTTGACATTAGTAGAAAAGTGTTGTATAATAGCAAGCGTATTTTGAAAATTTATATACTTGTATGGTGATGGAGTTCACCAATAAACTCTGCACAGCAGTAATGACTCCTATATCGGGTGTATCGATATAGGAGTTTTTCGTTGTGCAATTTTTCAATTTGGGGAGGCTGATGGTGTGAACATAGTCTTGAGTAAACAAATATTATTTATCATGTTGGGGGCTGGATTAGGCGGGACGTTGCGATTTTTAACATCCATGTTGTTAGCACAGCGGTTCGGCACTGGTTATCCTTATGGTACTTTGACAGTCAATATGATTGGTTGTTTCCTCATCGGTTTGATTTCGACCTATTTGAATGACCGCTATACAGGCTCACCCGTGTATTGGACCATGTTTTTGATAGTTGGCTTATTGGGAGGATTGACCACCTTTTCATCTTTTAGTTATGAGGTTGTTACAATGATGCGACATGGCAACCTGTGGGGCGCTTTTACGCATATCTTTTTTAATACCTTCGGCGGATTTTTTGCCACTTGGCTGGGAATTTTTATTGTTCGTCTTACAGATTTGTTGGATTAATTGACGGGGTTAGGATGAGGTAGTACATATATTGCTAGCTCGGTATTTAATGATTTACCACAAGTGCCGTAAAACCCCTGCCTTTAGGCATGTGGATATAAGGCATATCCACCGAATTTGCGTAAGGAATTGAAGGTGGATTATAGTATATAATTGCAAGTTATATATCTGTATGTTATTATATAGACATGAGCAAGATAACATACAAATCTAATCATAAAAATGGGCAGGGCATTGTCCAT
>JAHHSQ010000004.1 GCA_020025135.1 Pectinatus sp. | reverse complement strand
CATTGCCAAAATAATCGGCAATGACAAACATGACAAACGTGATACTGAGTAAAAAAATCGCATAAACACTTAAAATAAGTAAAATATCTTGCAGGTGAAAGTTGTAATCAGCAAGAGTATATATCCCTTTACCCTGTCCCTGCAAAACTAATAAGTAGACGCCCCCTCCAATAATATTAAAAAAAGCAAAGGTCAGGATTTCATAAAACATTGACATTTGAGGATACACAAAAATGAGTCCGAGCCAAATCGCCAAGGCGATAAAAACTGTTTTACCAAAGAGATAAAACATCAGACTGGTAAAATGGGTCTTTAGCACCTCTTTCGCCGTCTGATTCTTATCATTATTTCCTAGTGGGAGCTGTGGTTCTTTTCCCGTAGGAACTGAGTTTGCGGTGCCATTTTGCTTATCGCCCTGCAAATATGGATTATTGCTGATTTTATCTCCACTGTGCGGATTAGCTGCATCTTGGTTTCCCACTTCAGAGTTATTAGTAATTTGTGTATTGCCTTGCCCATCCTGTGACGTAGAAACAACTGGCTTTTGGGGTTGGGGAGTCATATTACTAGTAAAACTTTCCTTAGCATCCCCTGCCGTCTGAGTTTCTATCTCGTGTGCAATGGCATCAGTCTGTTTTCTAATGTCTGGTAATGTCGGAAGAGGTGGTTTCGGCATTTGTGGGGGGGCTGGAACATGTACCTGTGGTACGGTGATACTCGGCACCGCTAATTGCTCAGCGCAAACCGTATTGACAAAGGGAACAGTGATTAACAAACACACCCAAACAAAAATTAGCCATAAATTGCACTTTTTCAAAATTATTTCACATCCGCTGTGGTATCATCTGCTTGCGAAAAAAGCGCTGTGGCAAAATCTTTGGCGACAAACGGCTGTAAATCCCTTTCTCCTTCTCCAACACCGACCCATTTGATGGGAATATTAAATTGTGATTTTAGGCCGATGATAACGCCCCCCTTAGCCGTTCCATCTAATTTGGTCAAGACGATACCAGTAATGGGCGCCACCTGTGTGAATAATTCCGTCTGATGAATAGCATTCTGCCCTGTACCAGCATCTAAAACTAAAAGTGTGTCATGAGGCGCAGATGGTATTTCACGCTGAATAATGCGGTAAATCTTATTTAACTCATCCATCAAATTCTTTTTATTGTGCAATCTACCGGCCGTATCAATAATCAACATATCCTTTTTGCGTGCCTTAGCCGCCTGCAAAGCATCATAAACTACTGCCGCTGGGTCAGAACCTTCTGCATGAGCAATTACTTCCGTGCCGGTACGCTCTCCCCAAATTTGCAACTGGTCGATAGCCGCCGCCCGAAAAGTATCGGCAGCAGCTAAAAGTACGCTCTTATTTTGCGCCTGATAATAAGAGGCCAATTTACCAATGGTTGTTGTCTTGCCCACACCATTGACACCAATCACTAATATAACTGCTGGAGCCGAAACGTTAGCATAATCAACATCTGCTTCTCCCCGCTCTAGAATGGCAGTAATTTCAGAGATGAGAAAAGGCTGTAAATCTTGGGGGTTAGAAATTTTCTTTTCCTTAATGCCTTGTCTGACTTTATCCATCAAAATTTCAGTTGTCTGAACACCGACATCGGAAAACAATAATGTCTCTTCCAATTCTTCTAAAAATTCATCATCTATACGCGCGTAACCGAGAGCTAACCGTTCTATCTTCTCGGTAAAATTTTGTCTAGTTTTGTTTAATCCCTTTTTTAATTTATCAAAAAAACCCATTTCCTTTTACTACTAATACGCACATCTGTACTGCTACGGCTGGAAATACAAATATCATTTCCCATCTACAATTATGAATATGCGTAGTTATAGTATGGCTACTCAAAATATGGCCAAATATCCTACCATTTCGCCCCTTTAAAGAGCCTTGTCTTACTAAATTAATACTATTTGCTAAGCAGGGGAGGATAATCTGACGAGTAGCACTCCTTTCTCTTTTTTTGTTCTGTATTTTTAAACTCTCATACTTCCTTGAAAGTTCCTCGGTACTCTTTTAGATTGCTTGGACATATATAATCATTCTAACTTTATGGAAAGCAAGCGGGAGATACCATTTTCCTGCATAGTAACACCGTACAGCACTTCGGCTGCTTCCATCGTGATTTTGCGATGTGTGACAATGATGAATTGTGTACTCTGCACGTAATTTTGTAAAAAATTGCTAAAGCGCTCAGTATTGATTTCATCCAAAGCAGCATCAATTTCATCTAAAACGGTAAATGGTGCTGGATTATATTGCAAAAACGCAAACAACAATGCTATGACAGTCAAAGTTCGCTCTCCACCAGAAAGGAGTACCAAATTTTGATTGTTCTTGTCGGGCGGTTGCGCCATAATCTCCACACCACTTTGCAAGATAGCTTGCGGTTCTGTCAAATAAATATCGGCTTGACCGCCAGAGAATAAATCTGTAAAAATACGCTGAAAACTCTGCCTGATATGCTGGAAGGCTTGTTTAAACTGCTTTTCCATCGTCTGGTCAATACCTTCAACTATCTGCTGGAGGTCTTCTTCTGCCGTGCGCATGTCTAAAAGCTGTTTTTCCATAAATTTATAACGCTCATCAATCGCTTGATATTCCGCTACAGCATTTTCATTAATTGGACCAAACTGCTGTAATTCCTTTTTAAGCGACTGCACCTTTTTACTAACGACCACTTCTGGCTCTGTCAACTTCTGTTGTAAGGCCTCATTTGGCAATAATCCATACTCTTCCTTTATTTGCGCCAGAGACTGCTCCATATTTGCTGTATATTTAGCTGATTGAACCAGCAAACGATTGATTTCTTGCGCTCTTTTTTCCTTATCTAGCTGTAACTGATGGATTTTCTCAGTCACTTTTTCGGCCGAAAATTTTAATTTTTTAATCTCCTCTGCCAATCTATCGCCTTGCCTGTCGCGCCTTTTCAAAACCTCTTCTAAATTAGCTGCCGTAGACTTCAGCTTTTCCTCTTCTTTGGCATATTCGAGTAAATTGCTCTGGTCATGGCGTAAATCATTTTCGATTTGTGCACGCCGACTTTTAGCCAAAAGCCTGCCCTCATGTAAAGTGTGTAATTGTTCTTTAAGAGAACGAATCTCGCTCTGCCAAGCGACTATCTGCACGGCTAAATTTTTTTCTTGCTCTTCTAGACGCGTTCTAGCGAGCGCTTTCTCCTGCAAAGCCTGTCTGTCAAACGACAGGCTTTGCCCTAAGTTGGCAATTTGCTCCGCAAAATTAGCCACCGATTGCATGGTTTCTGTTTCTAGAAAAGCGGTCAATTCTGCCTTTTGTTGAGCACATTTTTCTTGTAGCGCCGTAATTTGCGTTGTCATTTCCTGTTGCTGGCGCCACATATGGGCATTATCTGTTTCTAAAGCAGATATCTGCACTGACAAATCCTGTATGGCTCGTACTAAGACATCACAACTCCTTTCCAGAGTGGTCAATTTATTTTTACCTTGTCCAATAGCATTTTGGAGGACTTGTTTTTTTCCTTCCAATGTCTGTTCCTGCTCATTTAAGGCTTGCAGCTCAGCGCGCCGCCACAAAAAACTATCGTCACGTTTACCACTACCGCCCGCTAGAGCACCACCTGAATAGACAACTTCTCCGCTCTTTGTAACAATGCGATAACGATAGGCATTTGCTTTGGCCAGTGTCAAAGCAGAACGTAAATTATCTGCTACCATTGTGCGCCCCAACAAATTGCTGATGATATGACGATAAACGGGGTCTACTTCTACCAATTCATCGGCAAATGCAATAAATCCTTCCGTTTGCGTAAAAGAGCGGTGTGATGCTTGTGCTTGCACGGTATCAAGTGGCAAAAATGTCACTCTACCGGCACGTTCTCGCTTGAGAAAGTCGATAACCGCTTCTGCCGTTTTCGCTTGCTTGACGATAATCTGTTGCTGGGCATTACCAAGTGCTGTTTCTATTGCTAAGACATATTCGCTAGAAATTTGTACTAATTCTGCTACCGTACCGATAATGCCATCCTGCCAACGTGTACGCCTTTGTAAGACCGCCCTTACGCCATGAGAAAAACCTTCATAGTTTTCTTGCAAATCGCGTAAAACTCGCTCTGTAGAAACTATTTTGACATATTCTTGTTCGAGTTTTTGTAAATCCAGTTTCTTCTTTTGAAGCTCTTCCCTAACGACTGCAACTTCTGCCCTTTTCTGCCCTAACTCCGTTTGACATTGTCCGCGCTTAGCTTCCAGCTCAGCTAGCTTTTCTTTGCCATCTGCCAGCACTTTTTGCTGTTTTTTTTGCTTCTCTACATATTTTCGACAAGTACCTTCTAACTCTGCCTGCTTCTCTCTCTTAGCTAAAACATCACGTTCAAACAAGGCACGAGCCTTTTCAGCGGCAGCAGCACCATCCTTCAAACTCAGATATTCTTCCTGACGCTCGGTATAGCTACTTTGTAACTGTCTTAATTCTGCACTTATTTGCCCCTTTTGGGCAGCTAGTTCTGTCTGCTGCACTAGAGCCTTCTTTTCTTCTTCGACCAACTTTTGACAGGTACTTTGCCAATTTTTTTGCTGAGTTAACCGCTCTTCATCTTGTCCATTTAACTGTTGAATTTCCGCTCGCAATTTTTGCATTTCTTTATTTGTCTGCTCGCGCGTCACCAAAAGCATAGAAAGGCGATGCTTATTTTGCTGAATTTCCGACGTCAAATTATAGTGTTCTTTTTGCTCTACTTCGCGGTCTGTTTCCTTCTCCGCCAGAGTCTGTTTATCCTGCGTCTGTTTTTGAAGTAACTCTGTCAAGCGAGCCGTTATTCGCCCTTGTTCTTTTTCTTTATCACGCAAAAGATTTGTTTTAGCAATATTTTCGCCATTATTCTTCTCGTAGATATTGAGTAAACTGGTGAGATGATAACGGCGATATTCGGCTTGTACTTGTTGATATTTTGTAGCTTCTTCTGCCTCTTTGCGCAATGGTTCTCGCTTATTTGAAACCTCTTGAAAAATATCATAGAGGCGCTGATAATTATCGCGTGCCGTCTGCAACTTTTGTTGGGCTTCCTTTTTGCGCTCTTTATACTTGCTAATGCCAGCACATTCTTCAAAAATCTGCCGCCTATCTTCCGTTTTTCTATTCAGGATATCATCAATTTTATTTTGACTGATTACCGATAGAGCCCCTTTTCCCAAACCTGTACCAGCCAACAAATCATAGATATCTTTGAGGCGACAGCGTACCCTATTGATGTAAAACTCACTTTCTCCTGAGCGCAAAAGGCGTCTAGAAATGCTGAGGTCTTTTCCTTGTTCGCCCTCTTGCCCTTTATAATCTGCGAAAGTAATCGTCACCTCTGCAGATTGAGCTGGTGGACGCTTACCGCCACCTGCATAAATGACATCTGCCGACTTGGCGCCACGCAAATTGCGCACATTTTGCTCGCCTAAAACCCAGCGAATAGCATCCGTAATATTGCTTTTGCCAGAACCGTTTGGTCCCACAATAGCTGTGATACCTCGGTCAAAGATGATTTCGGTATTTTCAGCGAATGATTTAAAACCACAAATCTTTAATTTCTTTAATAACACTTTTCTTTCCGTTAACCTTTATTTCTATTTTACGAATTTGACATACTCTCACGAATAAATTCATGGGATTCTAAGATACAAGCAAAAATAGCCTTCATGCTAGATGCATAGGCCTTACATTTTCTCTCTTAATGGACAATGCCCTGCCCATTTTTATTAATCATTGTAACGCTATTTTTGCCGTACCACTCATGCCAATTTCCAATTTATCGAGAGCCGTAACAGGCAAGGAAATGTATACCGTCACTTTTTGCTTTTTCTTATCGGGCAAGAGATTGGCAACAACACCAGCTATATCCTTGCCTCCAATACTGCAGGAAACATACATACCAGGTTTTACTTTTTCAGCCTGTCCTTGGGACAAACTTCCCGCTAACCACATATCGCTCGCATTCGCTAATTGACAAATTGTCTCTCCCGCCTTGATATTTTGCTTTGCACTGAGTTCTTTTCCATAATGAATAACCCCTGGAGCAGGCGCAACAATCACCGTCTCCTTGCTTTGCTTTTGGGCATTTTCTAAAGCCAAACGAGCTTGTTGCACACGCAATTGTGCCGCTTTTAAATCGGCCTGACTAAGGGGAGTTTGTTTATGACTAGGGGCGAAATTAGTGACTGTTGTGGCGGTACGTAAATTCTGCTCCGCTACTTCTAAAGCTGAAGCCGCTGCCTTATACATATTGGCACTTATTGCTCCCTCTTTATAGAGCATCTCCATCTTATTTTTTTTCGCCAACGCTGTTTGATAAGCAAAACGCAAGGCTTCTTTATTGCTCTGACTAGCAGGAGCTGTCGCCACAGAAGTTACTGCCATATTCTGCTCAGACAACATGGTTTGATAATCTGCTTCGGCTTTTTGCAGAGCAGTTGTCAACTTTGACAAATCTTGTGCCTGCGGTTTTATCTTGGCAATTACTTCACCACTGGCTACGGCATGACCATCGGCGACAGTATACTGTAAAAACTGTCCTGCCACCTTTGTCTTGATGGGAAGCATTTTCCCCTCTACCGTTAAATCATCGATGTGTAAGTAGCTATTATATTGCCAATATGCCCACAGGCCGACATTAATTAATACCACAATGGCCAGTAGGGCCAAGAGATAATATTTAATAACTGGAAGAACCTTTTTGCTAATATCCTTTTCCACTTTCCACGCCTTCCATAAAATTACTTTTTCGTCGGTCAAAAACGCCTCTTTTAGCTAATATCCTGTGCTCACAGTGAAAAACAAGATTTACCGATAAATTCACGCAAGATAGAATTATTGGGAATATCTTCTTCATTGGACAAAAAAGAAAACAGCTTAATAAATTTTAATAACTCCGAGCTGATGGCATATTCCGGTAACCGTGGGCTAATTTTTTTCAAAATAGGGTGAGCATATTTTCCCAAAACAGCTAATTCATAAATAAGAGCGGAATTAAACATCACATCAGCATTCTCTTGGAAGGGAAAAATGTATTTATCTTCTCCCTTACGCACATCTGGCCACTGCCTAATTGTTTTTAGAGCTGATGAAGCACGAAATTGGTAATCTCTCACGATACGGCGCAAAAGGCGTACTTGCGTAGTAGAAATATTACTGTGGGCATCGATATTCAACTGAGTCAAGGCACTGACATAAATCTTATAAATTTTATCTGCCGGTAAAAGACCAGTTAAAGCAGGATTTAAGCCATGCAAGCCTTCAATGATGATGGGTTGATTATCCGCGATAGATAAAGCCTCTTTTTGCCATTCTTTCTTGCCAGTAATAAAATTGTATTTTGGTAAATGAACAGCTTTACCATCCAGTAAATCGCTAATATTGCGCGTTAAAAGGTGCCTATCTATCGATTCAAAAGCCTCAAAATCATACTCTCCTTCTGGCGTCAGAGGAGTATCTTCTCGTTCTAAAAAATAATCATCCGTTGAAAGAGAAATCGGTTTTAAACCGTTCACCAAAAGTTGAATGCGCAAACGTTGGGCAAAGGTAGTCTTGCCAGAAGAACTTGGTCCAGCAATGAAGATAACGCGTGGATGGTGGGGATTATGCACGATACGGTCAGCAATATCGGCCACCTTTTTTTCATGCAAAGCCTCTGAAACACGGATAATTTCCCCGATTTCCCCATTTTGCACATAGTGATTGAGGTCTTGCACGTAGCTACAAGAGATGATTCCTGCCCACTGCTCCGCCTCAAAAAAAAGTTTCTCCAATTTCTGTACATTAGAAACACGCGTAGCCTGTGTAATCTGCGTTCTTCTCTGAGAAGGTGTACCAATCAGCACTCCCTCCAAGTATACCTCTAACGAAAAATCTGTCAGCTTGGCGGCATTATCGACCAAGACCGTATGCAAATTATCTTCGTATCCGGCGCAATTATATACCTCTCCCTGCACATGAATAAAATCGACCTTATCCGCCACGAACTGGCGCATAACTTGCTCAATGCGAGCTAATTTAGCCTGATTAAAAAAATACGGAGGGAGAGAGCGACAATAAATGCCATTTTTCACAGAATATTCCACTATCATCTTGATTTGCGGAAATAACTGATGCATGGCAGCCAAAAAAAGAAATATCACGCTTTTACGATAAATATCCGTTCCAACTTTACTGCTCATATCTATCAAATGCAAGGAGCGATACGTATTTACTTCAGTAGTAATGTCACAAAAGCGATGGTCTAAAATAATGCCTACTACAGGAGGATGAACATTTTCTTTTTCCTGTATCAATAGGTTTTGGACCGGGGTGCTGATACGTTGTTTTATCATTTTTCCGTTGCCAAAAATCTATAAAAATCTATAATTATTGTTTGTTTCTCTGTTCTACGAGTACCATTTCCATATTAAATATCTACTTTTGTTTGATATAACTCTCCCAGAGCTTAAATTCGAATACAACACGTTCTATATATTAGCATTATCTTTATATTAGCATTATCTTTTTTTAATGATATTATGCTAATTTATATTTCGCTAGATTAATACTTGCATTTAAATCTCTATCAATAGTTAGCCCGCAATTACATTTATATACTCTATTTTTTAGTTTTAAATCTTTCTTAATTCCCCACAGTAACTACAAATTTTTGATGATGAGAAAAATCCACCTGCTATTATAAATTTAATTCCCCTTAGTGCACATTTACATTCTAATTGTTCTCTAAATTTATAAAACATTGTTTTCTTATGCTGTCAGATAAGTGCTTATTTGTCATCATGCCGCTAACATTTCAATCTTCTATTACAATTCCATATGGTTTGGTTTTCACTATACTCGTTGTAACTTGATGGAGATGATTATTTTTCTTATATTAGCAAGTTTTCTGTGTATGTGTTGTACCTTCTTTTCAAGCTTAACAATATTATTAATTTTTATATATTGACAACTACCTCCTTTACTTTTTGTCATAATTTATACGAGGATTAAAGTATTTAACTCCCATTATTATTTGTTCTTTTATTTTTATCCAACCTATTTTTCCAAGCAAGACTTTTCCATATGGTACTTTTAGTTTTATAGGGCCATTATAAAAACTAGGCTTACTTCTTTTTTACTCTTAAATTTGGGTTTACTGGCAAGCCCTTTAAAAAATCTTTTGTAAGCGTTACAAGCGTCTTTTACAACTTATTTAGCTACATTATTCGATACTTCATTTAGCCAAGTTAATTCAGTTTTTTTCAACGGTCTTCTTCTTATTATAACATATGACCTAACTATCTTCTTCCACCTAAAAAATAAATCGTTAACTTACTAACAAATATAGCTCACAAAACTAAAATTATAGCAAATAAAAACATTTATTCTAAAAGATGAGGAAAACTAGCATTATAGCTGTGAGCAGAGACTAGGCAAACTAAGGTATTTTAGACATAAAAATAACTCGGATATCTATCCGAGTTATTTTTATGAAATATTTTATTTATATCAATGAAAAATCAATTTCAAACCATGATAAATAAAAGAGGTCAAAAGAGCTGTAGCCGGAATAGTCATAATCCAAGCAATAGCCATCTGCTGAGCAACTCCCCAACGTACCGCATTGACACGCTTAGCAGAACCAACCCCCATAATGGAACCAGAAACGACGTGTGTGGTACTGACTGGCAGAGCCATCAAAGTAGCTGAGAAAATAATGAGCGAAGAATTTAAATCGGAGGCAAAACCACTAATCGGTTCGAGCTTAAATATTTTAGTGCCAACCGTTTTTATTATTTTCCAACCGCCAAAAGCCGTTCCCAACCCCATAGAAAGAGCTGCTAAAATTTTTACGTATGTAGGCACATCAAAAACGGCGATATAACCACCGCTCAACAGAGCCAAAGTAATGATACCCATCGATTTCTGGGCATCGTTAGAACCATGCGAAAAAGCCATCATCGCTGCCGAGACAATCTGCATCTTTTTAAACTTATGATTAATGGTCGAAGGCGCCGTCTTGCGAAAAATGTAGTACAAGATGGTCATGATAATGCAACCAGTGACCATACCAATGATAGGCGACAAAATCAAGGAAAGCACGATTTTCAAAATGCCCATATAATTTAAACCGCCCACACCCTTAGAAACCAAAACTGCGCCCATAATACCACCAACTAAGGAATGTGAAGAACTACTTGGCAAAGCGAGATACCAAGTGAACAAATTCCAAATAATAGAACCAGCCAAAGCAGCCGTCAAAACTAGCTCATCGACGTGGTCAGCAGACCTCACGATATCGCTACCAATAGTATGAGCAACGCCTGTGCTGTACATGGCACCGCAAAAATTGAGAACTGCCGCCATGATAATAGCCGTGCGTGGTGTCATCGCACGCGTAGAAACAGAGGTAGCAATAGCGTTTGCCGTATCATGAAAACCATTGATGAAGTCAAATATCAAGGCTAAACCTATAATGAGGATGATAATTACCTGTAACTCATGCATATTTCATTACCACGCCTCTGATGATATCAGCAATTCTTTCACAGTGGTCTAGCGTATCTTCCAAGTATTCGAGGATGTCCTTCCATTTGATAATTTCAATCGGGTCTTTTACATTGGCAAAAATGTCTGCCACTTCCGAGCGATACAATTTATCGCCAGCACTTTCTATGTGACAGATGTGAGTTGTAATATCTAATATTTTCTTTTCATGGCGTTGCAAACGATGTAATAACCTGAATGCTTCCATGATTTCTGCAGTAGCTTCTAAAAGCAATTTAGACATTTCCACTGCAGTGGGACGAATGGCATCAATACGATAGATAATGGCGCGTTGCAATGTTCCATGCAAATAATCGACACCATCATCCAAAGCATTAGCTATTTCATAGATATCTTCTCTATCTATGGGCGTGATAAAGGTGTGGTTCAGTTGTGCGATAATCTTATCGTTGATATCATCAGCTGCATGTTCCAAATCATTGATGTCATGCATCTTTTCTTCAGCACAGCTATAATCCTGCATCACTTCGTTGATAATCAACGCTCCTTTGTGGAAATAGCCTGCACTCTGAATGAACAAATCGTAAAATTCCGTATTCTTTTTCCCAATAAACAATAAACTTCCCCCTAAATCAAAAAGCTAATATAAATTACGAGATACTTAAAAGCAAATTGAACTAGTTGAATAATCCTCTAAATAGATTGGAGAATTTCGAGAGGGAGATAGTTAAACTATCTTATCTCAGGGACATCCAAAACCCTTTACGTTCTTTTGGAAACAGTACTCACCTTGCGAGAAATACAAATCCATGTCCCGGTTAGGTGAGTGACCTCTCTGGGATATGGTCTATCATTGGTGTTGAACTACTTTCTCCTATGATAGGAAAGCGAAAGATTTTTGAGGAAGAAGATTCTCTCTGACATCAAATAATGACATCATCAGTAAATCACAAATTACACATACTCAAAAAACCGTTTCAAAGACCACCAGATAGTTAAATACAAATTCTGCTTATTTTTGCGAAGCACCTTAGCCATGCCATTTACATTTACATCAGCGTTGGCTATTTAACTCGCCAAGAATCATCATCGCTACGCCATATTCTTTTCTAGTATTTTTCTATCAAACACACAATAATATATAAAGACGTAAGCATAAATGTGCTAAGGTTTCAAGCAAACAACTAAACTGTATTGGCATAAATTGCTAATCGATTTTCCTGAATTAATGGGCAATATACCACCTAGATTGACAGGATTGTCTACGCAATTTTATCTTAGGGTGAATTATTACCCCCACCCTATTTCTGCTAAAAACCGTTTTCAGCTAAGAAAAAAGCTTCATGGCAGATTCTAATGGAAAACATTATATATAAAACGTGGTCGCTGAACCACATAAGTAGCAACTTAAATAGGATGAACTTATAAACTTTGTCTATTTTCACAATAGCCAACCATATCTTTTATAGCAAAAGCAATAATACTTACAAAAGATAGCCTATCTTTTCTATAAGTTATCATTTGCAAAAAACCTTTTACTCACAAAATAACACCTTTTTGCTAGTTCATCACTGTTTTTAAAATATAGTCACCCTTTTAATTATATAGCAGTATGGTCAATCTCACAAGAATTTTATTATTTGCTTCTACTATCTACAATCAAAGTGTGCAACAACCATTCACTAGCAAAGCGGCCTGCCAGCGAATACTTTCATCTGCATCCTAATTATCAAGATAACAAATGTTAATTCCGTTTTTACTATTTAATCACCCTTAGACCCGTGCGGGGAAAAACTCATCGTGAATAACCTGTACAGCTCTGGACAAATCCTTATTCTCTAAAAGGCACGATATGCTCAAGGCATGTCTATTCATCATCAACATATCGATATTGGCTTTTCCTAAAGCTTGACAAAACTTATCATAGATAGCTTTGTCGCCGTTAATCTTATTACTAATGACTGATATTTTAGCCATTCCCTCTTTAATAGAGATATCTACGGCAATATATTTTTGCATAATCTTGCGAATCAACGGCTGCACAGCATAAAAATCTCCTTGTTCGACCGCTAAAATCAGAGCATCACCTATTTTATTATTGTCATAAACATGAGCATGACGGAAAAAATCATATTCAATATCAAGCGCAATGAGATTTTCTCTCAATTCTTGATATAAACCTTCAATATCTTCATTACAAATGGCAATCTGTGTTATTTTATCTAAATAACTAACACCACGAATCAGACCTTCTTGTCTTTGCGAGTCAGTCTGAATGACTGTCCCTTCATCATCGACAAAGGTAGAGCGCACGTGAATAGGAATGCCTAGTTTTTGTCCTACTTCTACCGAACGCGTCTGCATGACACAAGCACCCAGGCGCGACATCTCTAACATTTCCTCGTAGGTTATATCGGACATCTTCGTAGCATTTACTACCAAATGAGGGT
Source organism: Pectinatus sp. (assembly GCA_020025135.1). GTDB lineage: Bacteria > Bacillota > Negativicutes > Selenomonadales > Selenomonadaceae > JAHHSQ01. Next base: position 48,178 of record JAHHSQ010000004.1, on the reverse strand, counting down.
CTGCTGTATAGATACCCTTGACATCAGTATAAATTTCGCAACAATCAGCCTTTAAAGCACCAGCCAAAGCCACTGCTGAAGTATCAGAACCACCGCGTCCCAAAGTTACTGGTTCATCCTGATTATCACTCCCTTGAAAACCGGCAACAACGACAATTTTATTCTGAGCTAATTCAGACAAAATGCGCTTAGTATCTATGGAAACAATGGTTCCTTTTGTATGCTTATCATCTGTCCTAATTCCAGCTAAACGCCCTGTCAATGAAATTGCTGGCACACCATAGTTTTGAAAAGCCATCGCCAGTAAAGCAATCGACACTTGCTCACCACTAGCCAAAAGCATATCCATTTCGCGCTTGTATTGATACGGACAACCAGATATAGCCGATGCCAACGAAATCAGTCTATCCGTAGTTTTACCCATGGCAGAAACGACGATGACGATTTTATCCTCTGCTTTTTTATCAGCGATAACCCGCTTGACCACATTTAAAATTTTTTCAGGAGAGCTTACAGAACTTCCACCGAATTTTTTTACGATTAACGACATAACTGCCTGTTACGGAAAATTTATAAAAGATATTTTGTTAGAAGTATCTTACTGAAAGAAAATAAAATACACTATCTATCCAGTTGCCTATTTTCCGTAACCTTCCCCTTTTTATTTATTTCTTTCATTAAAGCGAACTTTGCAACCTACACATAAATGTTGTATAGAAATAAGGAGAATATCGATAAAGCTCAGCAAACGCCGTATTTTTCATCGTTTTTCTCCTAAAATATACTCGACTAACTGCTACATTATACAACATATTGAAAAGATTAGTAAATAGATATAACAAAAAGTATTATAATGTGAATTTTTTCACTTTTTAAATAATTCTCATTTTTATTGATAAAATAATTGTCTTCAAGTATTTTTTTTGCTATAATGCTAGATAAGTAGCATTATTTTTTCACCAGCGAGGAATATTTATATGTTATCAATGATGAAAAAACTGACATAAAGACATTATCAGGTATCTAGTTACTTAGATACCTGATAATGTCTTTAATTTTTTAAAAAAGGAAGTGACTTTTTTGGTTAAACATCTCTTCAAAAAAAAGCAGGTACTCTACCAAGGACAAAACAAAAATATCTTTTCCACCAATCATCCTGATATTCTACTAATAAGTTGTAAAAAAGACTTAAAAAAAGATGCCATGTTACATCGCTTTTATATCATTCGCAGACTATCCGAACTTTTAAAGCGCAACAATATCAAACATTACTACATTCAACACAAAAATCCACAAGAATTTTTGGCAGAAAAACTAGAAATGTTCCCCTTTGAAATTATTATCCAAAACTACGCTTCCAACAACCTAGCACAACGCTTGGGCATAAAATACGGTCAAAAACTAATCCATCCAGTCCTAGAGTATCATTCCAAAAATTGCAAGCTTCCTTCTCTGTTAAACAACTACCACATCTTGACCATGAGCTGGGCAAAAAAAGCTGATTTAGAACAGTTGGAAAAACTCAGCTTTCGCATAAATGATATTATCAGTAATTTCCTATATGGACGCAAAATCATCCTACTATCTTTAAAATTAGAATTTGGCCTTCTCAATGGAGAAATAGTTCTCGCCACTGAACTATCGCCAGATAATTGGCATTTTTCTTTAGAACCAACAGAAATAAACTGCTGTAATGATTCACCGCCATACGAATACTATCGGCAACTTTGGCAATACCTAGATGCTTAATTGCCGGCATAAATAAATTCACAGGTTTCCTGTGAATTTATTTATACATATGCAAAATCATTTCCACGGCATTTTTACCAATAGAAAGCTGTCTGCCTATTTCATCTACAGATTTTCCTTCCTGTAAAAGGCGGTGCACTTTCTCTGCAGTAGCAGAAGGTTTTATAACAACGCTCTCTTTATCTACTACTACGCGTCTCGGTTTGGCTTTTGGTTTTGTTGTCATAGACAGCCCTAAAGCAGAGCGCATATCAGCCTGTTGCTGAGAAACGTTCTTTTCTGCCGATACGGTTTGTACTTTTTTTACTGGCTGAGCATTTTTCTTAATTTTCTCTTCCGTTTGAATAGGCAAACTGCTAGATATTTGTCCCATTACCGCTTCCGCTCGTCCGATAAGTGCCTCTAGCTTGTCCATTTCCGCACCGATTTGTTCCGTAATCATCTTGCCAGTGAGTTCTAATTCGCGTTGCATCCGCTTCATTTGCAAAATATCCGCATCTTTCCCGCTACGAGCAGGATATACTTTTTCCGCCTCTTCTGGAGAATTTCCGGCCAATTTTTTCTTTAAAATGATGATTGCTAAAACACCGACAATGATTAAAATTCCCAATATTTCCGTAAACATACCACACAAATTCTTTCATTTTTCTGCTCGAGAACAATTTCTCAATAAGTTGGTAACTGCCTTTTTTCTGCTCACTTAATTATTTTTGAAACTAAAATTTAATATCTATATTATGTCCACGAATGGCATCGCGTATTTCTTCTTCCCTATCTTCCTCTAATCTTACTTGAACCTCATGACGTTTCCGTTGCTGCTGACGAGAATAATTTTTCTTTTCCTCTCGCACATTAACCTTACCATCCTCTACGTCTTCTTTAGTCTGAACTTGCAACTGTCTTTCATAGGTATCATCTTGCAATTCCGCATTGACAAACGTCTGCGTAGCTAAGGTCTGTTGGTCTGCTCTACTCTGCATGCCACCAACTTCCGAGCTATTTGGTAACATCGCTTGATAATTTCCAATGGGGGTCACAGGCATATCTTCATCTTCTTTCTATTCTAATAGGAACCAAGTACGATATTTTCTTCTCCCGCTTGAAAGCAAACGTGTTGCACACTGCTCTGTACAATGTATATAAAAGGTGGAATGACAATCTTCACGCCGGTATAAACAATATCATCAACCATTATTTTAGCACTGGCTAATTGACCGATATCTTCACTCAATTCATCTGCTTGCTTTTCATCTCTTTGCAAATTTCCGGCAATAAGAAAACGCGTCCGCTTCAATTCTAAAACCTTTTTATTATCAACATTGGCACTACTTTCTAGCCAATGAATATTATTTTCGATTTGTTCCAACTGCTCTGATTCCAGCGATATCTTGCGCTCTAATTCGCGCAACTCCTTACTCAAAAGAGGATTTTCTCCCACTTTTAATAATGTAACAATATTAGAGGTATTTCCCACTGTTCTGGCATCAATTAAATTGCCCGCCTGCACTTTTCCGCCCACGATAAGCCCTTTTCGCTCTTTGACAATGACATTATGCGCTGCAGACACAGTAGAATGTAAAATGACATTGGAAACTATGACATCACGACCAGCAGTGACATTGGCATTTTCAATAAAGGTCGAATGAACATCTAATTTTGCTTTGACTGAACCATTGCCATGCGCGCCCAAAATACCACCGCCAACGTAGATGGAATTCCCCTCCACCACACCATTAACCGTTCCTGAAATATGAATATCTCCACTAGTTACAACGGAAAATCCTTCCCGTAAACTGCCAGAAATAAAGATAGTACCATTAAAGTGAATATTTCCCTTCGAAACATCGACATCACCATCTATTTTTAAAGTGGGAACGACGGAAATATTATTATGCCCATCAATAGCCTGTCCATCAATGAGAGAATATAGTTTATCACCATCTACTTGCGTATTCTTCCCTGGGTTTAAAGGAAGAGGCCGTCCAGCTCGCGGATGGACTAACTGCCCAAAGACATTTTTCCCAGGTGTACCTTTCGTTTGGGGAATACGTTCCGCCAATAAATCTCCCTTTTTGACGATAAAAAAGAGATTTAGGTTTTTATAATCCACGCGGTCGTATTCCATTTCACTCGGAATATTTTGCCGAGAAAAATCAATATATTTCTTGATATAAGCATTATCACCATCGATTGGGCGCAAGCCATGTGCCAAAAGCACTTCTTCCTCTGGATGGGCTGCCAAATAACGCACATTTTCTCCGATAACACCATATACAATGCCTCGCTCAGCTAACATATCCTGCACGTAAGCGGGGGTTATAAGCACACTATCAGAATTTTCAACAAAGCTCACTATCACTGTCATCTTATCAGAGCTAATATGCCACTCCGCTTTCGGCAAAGACACTGAACCAATAGCTACTTGCTCACCAGTCCGTTGCTCTAAAACTTCGCCAATGAGTTCCTCATCTATATCAGTAACCGCATTTTCCTGGAGTAAAGAAACTATCTTCATCTGGTCAAGAACCTCTTGACCATCCGCCAATGGATAAACGGTCAAAAAAACTCCCTCTGCCTTAATTTCTAGGAGATAACCAACATCTTGACTGCCTATGGCTTTATTATCCATAGCAACCGTTGTCTAATCTAAAAAAACATATAAATATTGCTTAATTCTATGTTCTACAAGCTAAATTTAAATATTAATCACATATCTAATTTTGCCGTAAACCAAGATACAACGCTCCCACATACTAGTATTGATGCCTATACATACTAAAAAATCTCCATTACAACTAGCAAAATATAGTTATTTTTTATATAGGAATTGTATCTTTTTTTGACTTCTACAATATTATTGATTTTTAGATATCGGCAACTACCCCCTATCCTATTTTATTTTTTTGTATTTTATTGCTTTGCTTAATCTATATTTATAGCCAACTTATTTAGGCCAGCAAAAACTCACACAATTACATCAAAATAATACTGGGTGATGATAGAAACTTACACTTACAATGAAAGATAGTCGACAATCTATATCTAGAATACTCTCTCCTTACAAGTGATAATATGCCACACTTGTGGCTGTATTTTACCTCATTCATTATTTAACACATAGGCAAAATACCTCGCTCTACTGGCGCGTTTAAAGGTCATCCTTAGAACTAGCTAAACAGCTCCGCAAACGAAAAATGGCTTTCTTATGAATCTGACTAACTCTAGCCTCTGACACATTTAAGATAAGACTGATTTCCTTTAAAGTCAAATCTTCCGAATAATACAAACCAATTACCATTTTTTCCTTTTCGGAAAGAGTATCAATAGCTTCCGTCAATTTTTCACGTACATATTCGCGGTTCAAACGTTCATCTGGTTCACAATAATCATTACTAGCCAAATATTCCATATCGAGATAACTCTCCAAGGGAGTAAAATTGGCGGAATTAATATTACTTTCTATGCGATACAAGGACTTTAAACTGATACCCATTGCCTCTGCTAACTCATTTTTGGTTGGAGTATGCCTTAACTTAGCTTCTAACGCGGTATGTATGTTTTCATACTGTTTAATTTGCTTTCGCAATGAAACCGACAGCCAATCTTTTGAACGCAAATAATCTAATATAGACCCACGAATACGATTATAAGCATAGGTTTCAAATTTAATTTTCATTTCTGGTTTAAATTTAGCGATAGCATCCATTAAACCAAAAAAACCACTGCTCACCAAATCATCTCTTTCAATATGGCTAGGCAAATTAAAAGCCAAGTGTTCGACGACACGATGAACCAGCGGTAAATAATTTTCTATAAGAAGATTTCTTATTTCTCGACTATCTGTCGACTTATATTTTTGCCATAAATTTGCAATTTCGACAGCAGAAAAAGACGCCTTATCATTCACTAGGAACGCCTCCTTCTTCCATATTGGTCAATTTCTGAGCTTTATTAGGCCAAAACATGGCGCCAACAAATATTTTTTAACGGCAAATGATTTTATTCTATCAAGGAAATAGGGGCTGAATCAGCCACTGCTTACTCATTGAACATCATCCGAGCTGTCAATATTTTTGGGCGTAGAACTTTCACTACCTATGTCCGCTGTAACATCTTCTTGGACAGTGGCTTTTTCTTCTTCCCCTTTACCTTGAACTGTCTGTGGAGTGGCCATATCTTCTGCCTTTGCTTCCTTAACCATAGTCGGTAAAATCTGCAATACTTTGCGCTCTATCACAGACCACAAAAATTCTTGCAATATCCACATAAAGACATAGAAAAGAGGGACTGTCAGATAGAACATGACAATAACTCTTTTCAATATCAACATGACTGGATAGCCACAGTACAGACCGGTCCATAATACCGTCATAGCACCTATAAAACCAGCCAGCAAGGATATTATAACTAATGGCATAAAGTCTCGTTTAGTCAATTTTTTCACCATTATGTTTAAATCCATTAAGTCTTTCAAATCGTCTTTTCACCCTTGCTGACGGTTTTTATTTTATACAAACCGGTATTTAAATCTGCCTCTACCGTTCTACCATAAGTGCCACCAACATCTTCAGCGACGATGCGGATGGAATTGCTTTGGAGGGTTTTACGCACATATTCAATATTCCGTTTACCAACTTCCATTATTTGGGAAGGATTGGCAAATTGGAACATCTGCGCTCCACCGGCAATTTTAGCTACTAAGCGAAACTTGGACGCACCTTTCGCCTGTACGGCATCAATTAAGAGCGGAATACCTGTGTCGGCAAATTTTGCCTTATTGGTAGTCGCTAAAGATTTGGTACTATCTGGTAACAATACATGTACCAAACCACCAATTTTGCTGATGGCATCGTAGAGAAAAATGCCCATACAAGAACCTAGTCCATAACTGATAATGCGATTTGGAGCCGTGCCAACTTTATAGTCGGCAATACCAACCTTCAATAATTCTTCCATACTTATTCCATCCCTATCGAATTTAAAATAATTTGGAGAGAACCTGGGTCAGGTACTAAAAAGAACTGTCCATTAATACCTTTATCCTCTGATAAAAATCTGGTTTCCATAACCAAAGCGTGGTCGCCAATCTGACCGAGTTGAGCAATGATGATATTGAGAATGGCTCCGGCCATATCCATGGCAATAGCCGGTATGGATGGCAATAAATTCAATTTAGTGTAGTGAGATAAAGCATTGAGATAAGCACCAGTCAAAATGTTGCCGATTTCCATGATAGCCGATTTATCCATATCAGTCAGCTCATCGGCAGGGTCTTTATGTTCTCCTAACAACTGTTCCGCCAAGTAAAAAGCACTAGCCTTCGGCATGAAAAAGAGAACACTACCAGGGGCTTTACCGTAAACGCGGAGGAAAATGCCGACAATCATTGCTTCTGGACCGCCGACCAAATCTGGAATTTCGCCCAACGGTACAACAGAAGCATTTGGCACATCCATATCAATTTTTTTATTGATTAGTTGGGACAAGGCGGTGGCAGAATTTCCCGCCCCAATATTACCTATTTCTCTGATTGCATCCAACTGCATACTTGATAAATCTAGTAAATTCACAATGCCCACCTCGTTATTTGTTTTCTCCGGCAAATCCTAAAATTTCATCCAAGTTCAATAAAATAATCAAGCGGTTGTTGAGATTGCCAATGCCGTTGATAAATTTATTGGCTTCATTATGAACATCTGCATTGGTAGCAATTTGTTTGGAGTTTGTAATGTGGCTCTCTTTAATCGTCAAAACTTCTGTTACCGCATCCACTATCATGCCAACAGTAATATCGTCCAATTTGACGACTATGATGCGTGTTGCATCCGTGTATTCAGCATCTGGTAAACCAATTCTATTTTTCAAATCAATAACCGGCAAAACACTGCCACGCAAGTTCATAACTCCTTTAATAAAAGGCGGTGTAAAGGGAACACGCGTGATATCCGTCAATCGCTTGATTTCTTCTACATTGAGAATACTCATGCCATATTCTTCGCGCTTCAACTTAAAAGCAACAATCTGAATTTCTTTTTTAGCTACTTCCTTATTCTGCTGTTCCATCGTTTTTTCCCCTTTCCCTATTGCATAAGCATGGCAACGTCAAGAATTAAGGCAATTTGGCCATTGCCTAAGACGGTAGCACCGGAAATAACTTTAATGCCTGACAATAATTTTCCTAATGTCTTGATGACTATTTCCTGTTGACCAATCAACTTATCTACCATGATACCACATTTTTTATTGCCAATATGCACGATAACTACGTATATTTCTTCACTATTTTGTTCTTCAACACGTTGGAGATGCAATGCTCTATCTAAGCGTACAATTGGAATAATTTCACCGCGGATAACGATAGTTTCTTTATTTTGAATGGTCTTAATATCATCTAAGGTGATATTAATGGTGCTGTCGATAGCAGCCAAAGGAATAGCGTAAATTTCTTCCTGTATTTTGACCAAAAGAGCCTGAATAATGGCCAAGGTTAATGGCAACTTAATTTTAAAGATACTGCCCACATGTTCCTTGGTTTCTACATCAATAACACCGCCCAAAGCTTCAATAGTGGTCTGAACAACGTCCATGCCGACACCACGACCAGAAACGTCGGTGATAACATCAGAAGTAGAGAAACCTGGCAAGAAGATAATGCGGTCTGCTTCTGCTTGCGTCATATGGTCAGCATCTTCTTGAGTGATGATGCCCTTTTCTACCGCTTTCTGTTTAACCCTTTCGGTATCAATTCCAGCCCCATCGTCGCTAACAATGATGATGACATTATTGCCTTCATGACGGGCAATGAGTTTAACTTCGCCAACGCGCGGTTTACCCATCGCTTCACGTTCATCTGGATGTTCAATACCATGGTCCATAGAGTTTCTGATTAAATGCACTAATGGGTCGCCGATTTCGTCGATGACAGTTCTATCTAACTCTGTTTCTTCCCCTTCAATGGTCAAATTAACTTCTTTATTCAATTCCTTAGCTAAATCACGTACCACACGTGGGAAGCGGTTAAATACTTGGCCAACCGGCACCATTCTGACCTTCATGACAATAGATTGTAAATCACCTGTAACCCTATCCATCTGTTCGACCGTTTCTACCAATTCAGAAATACGGTGTGTACTACCAATCTGTTCCAAGCGAGTTTTATTGATAACCAATTCGCCGACTAAATTCATCAGCGCATCTAACTTATCAATGCTGACGCGGACGGATTGGCTGGTTTTCATGATATCGTGATGAGAAGAAGCTGCCTTTTTTGCTGAAGCCTCTTTCTTAGCCACTGGTTTAGAGGCTGGTTTTGGCGCTGGAGCAACTGGTTGTGGTGTTGGAGCGGGGCTAGAAGCAGCTACTTTCTGTTCACCTGCTTCCAATTTTTCTACATCGATAATATTGATGCTGATGGATTCTATTTCAGAGATACCATTGATGGTGTCTTCTATTTTCTTTAATTCTTCGCCGGTGATAAATACTAATTCAAAGCTAAGACCAAACTTTTCCTTTTCCAAGTCTTCCGCTGGAGGCACTGATTTAACAACTGTCCCCATTTCTTCTAAAGCAGACATGACCATGTAAACGCGCACGCCCTTGAGCATACAGGTTTCACTGAGCGTGATTTTGATATGCATAGCTTCCATACCAGAACTTTTGGCCTTATTGAGAACATCTATATCGACATCTGTGTAACCAATCGTCCCTTCTTGAACAACAGGAGCTACCCCGTTGTCACTTGAAGCAGGAGCTGCTTGTGGAGCTGGTGCAGCTGTTTGGGCAGATGTATTCGCAGTGGCTGCTGGAGCTCCGCCATTGGCAATGTTATTCAATTCCGAAACTAAATCAGTTGTATCTACGGAAGCATCTTCTGCATCGCCATTGCTGACATTAGCTACCATCTGAGTCAAAGCATCGACACAATGAAAGAGAATATCGACAATATCTTCGCTAGCTTCTAATTTGTCATTACGGATTAAATCGAGGACGTTTTCCATATCATGCGTCAACTCGGCAATCTTCGTATAACCCATCGTAGCAGACATACCCTTTAGCGTATGGGCACTTCTAAAAATTTCGTTTATCGCATCTGAATCTCCTGGATCTTTTTCAAGCACCAAAAGCTGATCATTTAATGATTGTAAATGGTCTTGAGATTCTTCCAGAAACATCTCCATATACTGATTAGTATCCATTCATCATTCCCCCACAACCTCAATAAATTCTTTTTACAGCTTCTACTATGGCATCGGCAATGCGATTAACAGGCAAAACTTCGTCTGCTATTCCCATATCTACGACTGCCTTCGGCATGCCATAAACAACACAAGTCGATTTATCTTCTGCAATTACATATCCATGTGCATCGCTAATTTTCTTCATTCCGATGGAGCCATCACACCCCATCCCAGTCATAATAACCGCAACTATACTTCTGCCGAAAGGAGCAACCGATTCAAACAGCGCATTGACGGAAGGGCGATGGTTACCAATTGGTGGGTCTTGTCCGAGCGAAATTACCTTACCTTTTAAGCTATTCAAAACTCGCATATGGTAATTGCCAGGAGCGATATAAACCCAACCTGGTTTAATTTCTTCACCCTGCTCTGCCTCTTTGACATGGATAGCAGATAACTCATCTAATCTATTCGCCAAAGATTTGGTAAAACCTGCTGGCATATGCTGTACTACTAATACGCCGCAAGGTAAACTAGCTGGCAATTTAGTGATAACGCTCTGCAAAGCTTTTGGCCCTCCGGTAGACGTGCCAATTACTACCAACTTATCCCTGTGATTAAAAAGCGACAAATGAAGCGGTTCGTGCTCATTCAAGGAATTTTTATAGGAAATGTCTCTCGTCACCGAACGCATATTGGCTCTTATCGCAGCATGACATTTTTCCACAATTTCATCGGCAATATCATTTATCTTTGAAATACTACCATCTGGTTTATTGACAAATTCAACGGCACCTAGTTCCAAGGCTTTTATCGTTTCCTCTGTGCCACTTTTTGTCAAACTACTCAACATGACAACAGGCAATGGAGTATTTTCCATAATTATCTTTAAAGCTTCTAGGCCATTCATTACTGGCATATTTATATCTAAAGTGAGGACATCTGGCTTTAATGCTGCCACCTTTTGTACTGCATCTTGTCCATTTATCGCTGTACCCACGACTTGAAAATCTGGTCTAGAAGAAAATAAATCTGATAGGACTTTACGCATAAAGGCAGAGTCATCAGCAATCAAAACGCGTATCAAAATATTCCACCCCTTATTTTACCATAATTCCTTTATTAAGTAATTGTCTCTGTTTGGTAAAAAGATACCGAATTAATTTGTTTTGTGTTTGGCGGGAAAAATCTACAAATTCTACCCCTACTAAATAGTTTAATTTATTTTTCTGAACTATACAACGTCTAACCACGGCAAATGTAGAAATAATTCCCACTGACGGTATTAAATCGGTTTCAATGATGAGTTTTGTCCTAACAGGAATGTTTTCTGAAACCAAAAAAGCTAAACCATTCCCACTGATATCGATGGTATGCGTGCGATATACCTTGCCGATACTACCATCTGGATTAGAAATATTAACGCGAATCGGCAAATTGATTGTGACGCGCACAAACCGTCTCTCTTGACATTTTATCATAGTTGGCGGTATTTGTACTACCCAAGTTGGCAAAGGAATATTTTTTATTTGCTCGTAGACCGCCCGAAAACTATAACCTATTTTATTATTAAAAACCCGACCTTCAATCATTTTACCAGCGGGTGGAATAATCGGTCGCAATTTATCATCTAAGGGCATTGCCAAATACATCTTGCCCTCTCTTATATCTTCAATGCGACTACTGTATGTCTTAATATCACTTTCTTCATCTTCTTCATTTTGGGGAGCCATAAAATCATTAATCTCTACGCGTTGTCCCACTTTTAAAACTGCTTCAGATTGTACTACATCTAACAGTGTAGAAATATTATCTATGTTCATTTCTCTATCTAGAAAAAATTAGACGCTCCAAAAAATCACGCCAGGTTAATCTAATTTTTGCCCTGCCTCCTTCTAAAATGGATGTCGCAATAGCCGTTATACACTTTGCCGCTATCGTGTTAGGATAAGATATCAGCAGTGGCGATTGCTTTTTAATAGCATTAACCATATTCCTGTCTTCGTAAACCATTCCCATAAATTCCACCGGAATAGCCAAAAACTTGCGCATGGTCTGTATTAGTTTATTCTCTACATCCAATCCTTCTTCCTGCGAGTATACTCGATTTACAATCAATTTTACCAAAGGAGACGCTTTTTTATGCTTATAGGTTTTCACTACGGCGTAAGCATCAGTCATAGATGTCGGCTCCGGCGTGACTACTAAAATCACTTCTTCTGCGGCAAGCAAAAAATCCATGACATTGCTCCCCACTCCAGCGCCAGTATCAATCAAAATAATATCGGCTAAATTCTCACAATAACTCAATTTCTTTAACAAGGTAACTCTATCCGCAGCAGAAAGGTCGGACAGGCGCTCTAAACCGGAACCACCAGAAATATACTGAATGTTACCAGGAGCGTTTAACACGACATCTGGAACATACACATCGGACCTGAGCAAATCCAACATGGTATGTTGAGGCGACATGCCAAACAAAATTTCCACATTGGCCAAACCTAAGTCTGCATCAATAATTAGAACCTTTTTCCCTTTTTTTGCCAAGGCAATAGCCAAATTAACGGTTATATTGGTTTTTCCCACGCCTCCTTTACCACTAGTAATCGCCATGATATGTGGCATGTGGTTACTGGAAGGTTTTTTTTGAGAAAAAATTTGCTGGGACATTTGCTGCTTTTTTACTAATTGTCGCAGTCTATCCGCTTGGTCTTGCATAATCACCTCAAGAGTAATTCCGCCAAATTAGCTGGAGTGGCTGGAAAAATATCATCTGGCACGCTTTGGCCGTTAGTAAAATACGAAATATTCAAAGGATACTTGACTAACAAATTCAAAATCATTCCCACACTGCATGTTTCATCTGTTTTGGTGAAAATAATTTTATCTGGAGCACAAAAAGAGAATTTTCTAATGATATTGATGATGTCTTTATATTTAGTGGTGGAGCTGAGCACCAAGTGTTTTTCAATTTTATCGTTCACTACTAGCAAATCGTGCAATTCATTCAACTGATAATCATTGTGTTGACTACGACCTGCCGTATCTATCAAAATTAACTGCTTATCACTGTGTTTATCAATGGCTTTTTTTAATTCAACGGGACTATAGACGATTTCCAAAGGTAAACCAATGATATCAGAATATGTTTTTAATTGTTCTACGGCCGAAATACGGTATGTATCAGCAGTAATCAAAACCGCCTTTAAACCTTGTTCTAAGACAAAGCGCGAAGCTATTTTTGCCAAAGTAGTTGTCTTACCGACACCAGTAGCACCGATTAAAGCCGCAATTTTCGGCGTTCCTTTTTCAATTTCAATGCCTGGAGCATCCGGCATTAATTTGCTCAAATAATTGATTAAAACAGTTCTAGCTTCTTCACTGTCTTTAGGCAAAAGCATGCTCTCTTTACCGATATCTTGAATGATATCTTCCAGTAAAGATTCTTCTACTTCCTGTTCGGCAAGGGCATCTTTCAAGGTCGGTAAATAAAGGTCTTTCTTTTCCCTATCTTCATTGATGACCTTTTCTAACATGAGCTTCATTTTATCTAATTCACGCTGTAAATCATGAATCTTTTTTTCCTGCTCGGCCGAGGACGGCGCAGGCGATTCCTGTTCCATTTTAACATCTTCTTTAGGAACAATGCGCGCCTCACGTTGCGCCTCTGATGTCTTTACAACTGGTAATTCCAAATCCTGCATGACGGGAGCTTGTTCCTCTGCTGGAGCGAGAAATTCCGTGGCCGTGGTTTTGTAGGTATTCAAAACTTGCTTTGGCAAAACACCTCGTGGCCTTGTCAACAAATCATCTGGTGGCGGCAGATAGCTACTCTTTTTTTTGTTCTGGGGTGGATTATCTTCAATGGCGGCCGTAATCTCCACCATTTTCTTCCCTCCATAACCGAAAATGCCACCTGTTTTTAATTTTCTAGTGTGTAAAATAACTGCATCAGAACCAAATTCTTCTTTGACCTTATCCATAGCTTCTTTCATGGTATTTTCACGAAAAACTTTGATTTTCAATTATATCTTCACCACCCCAAGCACTTGTATTTCTACCTTCGGTTCTATTTCAGCTTGCGATAAAACGATAATGCCAGAAATGGAACGTTCCACCAATTGGCGGAAGTAGATGCGAATGTTCGGACTCGTCAAAACAATGGGTTGATAGCCTAGTTCAGTAATTTTTTGCAGTTCTTTATTTGTTGCTAGAATCGTTTCTTTCAATGTGACTGGGTCTAAGTTGACAAAAGAGCCATGTTCACTTCGCTGAATAGAGGAAGCGATTTTATTTTCAATATCCGGAGAAAGCGAAATACAAGGTAAAACATTGCCTTGCACGTACTGATTGCTGATTTGTCGTGCCAAGGCGTGACGCACATATTCCGTCAAAATATCAATATCTTTCGTCATGCGCGCATAGTCAGAAAGCACTTCCAAAATGATGGACATATTTCTAATAGAAACGCGTTCATGGAGGAGATTAGCCAAGACCTTTTGCACTTCACCCACAGTAAGCAAATCCGGAATAAGTTCTTCAACAACAGAGGGAATACTCTTTTTAATGTTGTCGATAAGATTTTGCGTTTCTTGTCTGCCAAGAATTTCATCGGCATGGGACTTGATAACTTCTGTCAAATGCGTTGCTAAGACGGAAATGGCATCTACGACGGTATAACCATTCAATTCAGCTTGTTCGCGCTGAGCTTCAGTAATCCAAATTGCTGGCAAACCAAAGGCTGGTTCAGTAGTTTCTATACCGGAAATTTCCTCCACAACTGTACCAGAATTCATCGCCAAATAATGGTCAAGGAGTAAATCTCCCTTGGCAATTTCAATACCGCGCAACTTGATGATGTAAGCATTTGGTTTGATTTGAATATTATCACGAATGCGGATGGTCGGAACAACCAGCCCCATTTCCAAAGCACACTGTCTTCTTATCATGACAATGCGTTCTAATAAATCTCCGCCCTGACCGGTATCAACTAACGGTATTAAGCTATAACCAATTTCCAATTCCATCGGGTCAACCTGCAAGAGAGAAACGACATTTTCTGGCTTTTTAATAGCCTCTTTGTCTTCTTCCAGTTTCTTTTCGTCGTTTTCCTGTGCCGTAGTTTGTTGCGATTTATAGAGTCCATACCCAATAGCTAAACTGAAAATAGCTAACGCTAAAAACGGCAGTCCTGGCAACCCTGGCACGATAGCCAAGATAGTTAAAACACCACTGACGATAAAGAAGACGCGTGGTTTTCTAAAAATTTGAGAGGTTAAATCATATCCCAAATTAGACTTAGAAGCTGCTCGCGTGACGATAATACCAGTAGCAGTAGAAATGAGCAAAGCCGGTATCTGATTTACCAATCCTTCCCCCACTGTAAGCAAGGTATACTGCTGTAAAGCCTGTGCAATCGATAAATGGCGCTGAGCCATACCAATGATAAATCCGCCAAAAATATTAATGATAATGATAATAATAGCTGCAATGGCATCGCCTTTGACAAATTTACTAGCACCATCCATGGCACCATAAAAATCAGCTTCCTGTTGAATTTTTTCACGGCGTTCTCTTGCCTGAGCATCAGTAATAGCACCTTGGTTTAAGTCGGCATCTATAGCCATCTGTTTACCCGGCATGGCATCCAAAGTAAAACGAGCCGAAACTTCGGCAACACGTTCTGCCCCTTTGGTAATGACAACGAACTGAATGATAATCAAAATGATAAAGACGATAAATCCGACTACAGGATTACCACCGACGACGAAATTACCGAAGGCCATAATAACATCACCGGCATTCCCATTAAGCAAAATCAAACGCGTGGAAGAGACATTGAGCGCCAAACGAAATAAAGTTGTTATCAAAAGCAGTGAGGGAAAGACAGAAAAGTCTAACGGCTCTACATTATAAATAGTCACCATAACGATAGTTAAAGCCAACGTTATATTCAAACAAATCAACAAATCCAATATATATGTCGGCAAAGGAATAATCATCATGATAACAATAGTAACTATCGCAAGAGCTATGATGATATCACTATATTTATTTATAATTTTTCCTGGTGCGGAAGTTGGTAAGCTAGCCATCAAACTACCCCTTTGAGTTATTTTTTCTTCAATTTACGATGCTTTAGTCTATAGACATAGGCAAGTATCTCGGCAACCGCTTTATACAGTTCTTGCGGTACATATTCGCCTATTTCTACAGCTGCATACAAGGCACGTGCCAAAGGTTTATCCTCTACAATAGTAATGCGTAGTTCACGCGCTTTTTCTTTTATTTTCTGCGCAACAAAGTCCTGCCCCTTCGCCACGACAAGTGGCGCTAACATGCCCTGCTCATACTGAAGAGCAACAGCAAAGTGCGTTGGATTGGTAACTATGACGTCCGCTTTTGATACCTCTTGCATCATGCGTTGCATGGAAATTTGCCGTTGTTTCTGCTTAATTTTTCCCTTGATATGCGGGTCACCTTCAGATTGCTTCATTTCATCTTTGATATCCTGTTTACTCATTTTTAAATCCTGCTTGTGTTGCCATTTTTGATAGACGAAATCAATCATCCCGATGACGGTCAAAAGGCCACAAATCTGAAAAGCTAATTTAAACACAATATCGACCATCGTCGACATCGCCATATGCATATCCATAAAAATCAGCTTGGGCATCTGCATAACCTGCTCTAGAATATAAGAATATACAAAATAGAGGACGACGCATATCTTAGCAATAGATTTAAATAGTTCTACCAACGAGCGTTTAGAAAAAATACGCCCCATTCCCGTAATGGGGTTTAATTTAGATAAATCAAAAGACAATGGTTCTACCGAGAAAACAAAACCAACCTGATAATAATTAAATGCCAAACCCGCTAACATCACCGCCAACATAATTGGCAAAAGGCATTTGGCGAGGACTAATACTACTTGCACAAAAAGTCCCATAATATATTCGACATTTAACTGCGGAGTAGTGCCCAGTGTTTTGTACATCATGACCATAAACTGCGCTAAATTAGTATAAATAAGCTGCCCACAACCCCACAATGACAAAAAGCCGACCAAAATGACAATGGCTGCTGACAAGTCCTGACTGCGCGCTACTTGCCCCTTGTCTTTAGCCTCTTGCATTCTCTTCGCCGTTGGGTCTTCTGTCTTTTCTCCAGCAAAGAGCTGTAAATTAAATGTATAATCGCCTCGCAAATACTTACAGTTGTAGAACTTGCAAGAGAGTTTTGATTGTTTGTGCCATATCATGAAAAATCACACCTAAATATGCTCCGTAAAACGGCAACATCATTCCTAAAATAAAAATCCCGACAACTATCTGTGCTGGTATGCCAACGACAAAAATATTCATCTGTGGCATCGTCCGTGCCAATACCCCTAAACCGATATTAGTGAGCAAGATAGCGAATAATACGGGCAACGCAATCTTAAGGCCAATCAAGAAGATATTGCCGACGGCTTTCACCATAAGTAAAGTTAGAGCTCCTTTAAATTGCGCGGTCAAAAGAGGAACAGTGGCAAAGCTCTGCGTTAATGCCGTCAAGAGCAAATAATGACCATTAGTGAGCAAAAAAACCAAAATACAGAGATTATAAAGGAAACTCCCTATCAAGGTTACTTGTTGCTCTGAAGTGGGGTCTACCACGTTGACCATAGCAAAACCCACTTGCATATCCATGAGTTGCCCTGCTAGCTTAATCGTGGCTAAAACGACCGTAGCAGCAAAGCCAATCATGATGCCGACTAGTAATTCGCCAATAACCGCCAAAGCATAGTATCCCAAACTGGTGGGTACAGATATGCCATTTATATCTACAATGGGAAAAAGCACAATACTTATAAAAAAAGCAGCTCCTACCCTGATGTAACGGGGTATATTCAGGCTGCCAAAGAAAGGGGACAGTATAAAAATGCCACTGACTCTTGTCAGTACCAACAAAAATATCTCGATATGCTGCTGAAGCATACTAATAAAGTCCAAGAGTAGTACCTACTGTCTACACAGCTTTTCCTTTCTTTAATATTTCTAAATCTAACCGATATAATGGGGAATATTAATAAAGATGCGCGCGATATAATCGACAAGCATCGTCAGCATCCAAGGTCCAAAAATCAAAACAGCAACGAATACAGCAATAATTTTGGGAATAAAGGCGAGCGTCTGTTCCTGAATGGATGTTGTAGCTTGAAAAATACTCACCAGCAGGCCAACAATCAAACCTAATCCCAACATCGGTGCCGAAATGAGTAAAACCATCATAAGGGCATTTTGACTTAAATTAATGACGGTATCTCCAGACATGACTATCCTCCTACTTAAAACTCATAATCAACGAGTTTATCAATAGATGCCACCCATCCACCATGACAAAGAGCAATATCTTGAAAGGCAACGAAATCATGACTGGCGGTAACATCATCATGCCCATGGACATCAAGGTACTAGCAACAATCATATCAATGACAATAAATGGTATATACAGCAAAAAGCCTATCTCAAAAGCCGTCTTTAATTCACTGATAATGAAAGCGGGGATAAGCGTAAAGGTGGACACATCCGCTTGTGTTTTCGGACGTGGAGCCTTAGACAAATTGACAAACAGAGCAATGTCGGATTCCCTAGTTTGCTTGAACATGAATTCTCGCAACGGTGCAGCTACATTATCAAGCGCTTGTTCTTGTGAAATTTGCCCTGCCAAATATGGTTGTAGCCCATTTTTATTGGCCTGTGCCCAATAGGGAGACATGATATAAAAGGTTAGAAACAACGCCAAACCTATCACTACCTGATTAGGTGGTGTATTTTGCATGGAAAGAGCATTGCGCAAAAATGACAAAACAACCACGATGCGAATAAATGCTGTGGTCATAATCAAAATGGCTGGCGCTAAAGACAAAATCGTCAGCAAAGCCATAATCTGCAAGGTAGCTACAAGGTCGTGAGGATTATTAGCAGTCCCTATACCGATATTAATACTAGGAATTGGAACAGTACTGGCCGCATATGCATTTCCTGTTACTGACAGCATCATCACCAACACTGCCAATTTTATATACAAATGTTTCAAAGTTAAAGAACCTTTCTCTTCATTTGCGGTACCTATCTTTGAAAATTTTTGTCACACGACGGGAAAAACTTTCCCAAGAACTCATCTGTTGATTTAGTATATTGGAAAAATCTTTTTCCTCTAAACTCTCATCACCCAGTAACCGCAATTTTTTTATCTCTTCTATATCATTTATCTCTCGCAAAAGCGTTATATTATGGTCAGTAATGCCCAATATCATAATATGTCCCGCAATCTCCACGACACAGATATACTTATTAGGAGCCAATGGCAACATGGAGAGAACATTTCCCATGCTATCCTTTTTCCACCCCTTGCCAAAATGCCCGCCCAAATAATGAGAGACATAATAGGCCAAACCTACCACAAAAGCAAAGATGACGATTAGGCTCAATAAATATCCAATAGTAGATAAAAAAGAAACACTGGTGGGTTGTGGATTAGTATCCTTGTACTGTGACAAATAACCACTTGAAGCGGTAGCTGCATACACTACCTTTGCGCCAAAACAATAGATAATAGCGTATGCAGCACTACTCACCATTCTTTTCATGCTTTTCATTAACCAACTACTTTGCGCACTGCTTCTAATACTCTGTCCGCTTGGAATGGTTTAACAATAAAATCTCTCGCGCCTGCTTGAATAGCTTCAATAACCATCGCTTGCTGGCCCATAGCACTGCACATGATGATTTTAGCATTAGGGTCAACTTTTTTGATTTCTTTAACTGCAGTGATACCGTCCATTTCTGGCATGGTGATATCCATAGTGACCAAATCAGGTTTTAATTCCTGATACTTAGCTAATGCTACCGCACCATTTTCAGCTTCTCCTACAATTTCATATCCATTTTTGGTCAAAATATCCTTGACCATCATCCGCATAAAAGCAGCATCATCTACTACTAAAACTCTTGTTGCCATATTCTACATTCTCCTTTTCTTTGATAAGCATCTATATGAATATTATAATTCGTTTTTAATTTATTGCAAACTTCTAGCTCTTTCAGCTGGGCTGACAATATCTGTGATTCTAACACCAAAATTTTCATCAATTACCACTACTTCGCCTTTGGCCAAAAGTTTACCATTAACTAAAATATCAACAGGCTCTCCAGCCAGTCTGTCAAGTTCAATAACTGACCCAGTAGAAAATTCCAAAATATCTTTTATTTTCTTCTTCGTATGTCCCAATTCTACCGAGATATCCAAAGGAACATCCAAAATTAAACCGATATTAGCATCGCTGACTGGCAATGGTTCCGTCGTCAATGGCATGAACTGTGCCGGCTGTACATTCTGTCCAGCTGGAATTCTCGCCGTAGAACTAGAAGGAGGTGGAACATAAGACGGTTGTGGAGTAGATACCGGTGGAGCCGTCGGTGTTGGAGGTGGAGTTGGTGCAGCTGCCTGCTGTGGTTGAGGAGTTGGTGCAGCTTTAGGTGCTTCCTTCTTTTGTGCTTCCTGTTGTTCAACATCAAACAAGCTCTGTACCATTTCCTTTGCTACGTTGATTGGCAAAATCTGCATAATTTCACTATCAATAAGGTTTTCCACTTCCATGCGGAAAGAAATCTTGACTATCGGTTCTGTCTGTGTCCACAAATCTGTTACATGGTCAGCAGAAGCCATATCCACTAATTGGGTAACTGGAGGAGCAATGTCTATTTTGCGATTAAAAATTTGGGAAAGAGAGGTCGCAACTGCGCCCATCATTTGATTCATCGCTTCACTTACAGCACTTTGGCGCATTTCATCCAATTCGGCTGTAACATTGGTGCCATCTCCGCCCATCATCAAATCTGCAATAATGGCAGCATCAGTGGCTTGAATGGCCAAAACATTGTCGCCTTTAATCCCAGTAGTATAGCCAACGCCAACAATCAAATATGGCATCGGATAGTTAGCCTTTATTCCGGCCATTGTATCTATGGAAACTGTCGGAGTAGTAATCGAAATCTTATGTCCTAGCAACATGGAAAGTGTCGTCGCCGCACTGCCCATGGAAATATTGCCGATTTCTCCCAATGTATCTTTTTCTGTATCAGTTAATTTTGATTCCGGTGGTATAGGAGCTGGAGCAGGCGAAGGAGCTGAACTATCTACACTAGCAGCTGGCGCTCCCTTGGTCAAAGCATCGATTTCCGCCTGTGACAAAGTGCCACCTGACGAACCACCAGCAGATGATGTTGCCTGAGCAGTGCCTTCCGAGCTAGCTGGTTCTGAATTAGCTCCTTTGGTCAAGGCATCGATTTCGGCCTGTGAAAGTGTTCCAGATGAAGCGGTTGCTTCTGGCGGAGGCGTAGTTCCTCCATTGTCAGCACCAGACGGTGCTGGGTTTGCGCCTTTGGTCAAGGCATCAATTTCTGCTTGCGACAATGTACCAGACGAACTTGTTGCCCCTGCTGGAGGCGTAGTTCCCCCATTGTCAGAGCTAGCTGGTGGCTCTGGATTAATTCCCTTGGTGAGGGCATCAATCTCTTCTTGCGATAATGTCCCATCAGCCATCTATATCTTCCTCCTCTTTCATATCTATGACTTTAGTAACTTGTACCGATAATCTCTTGCCAACTGTTCCTGGTCGACACATAAATTTTTTTCGCTTGCCAACAATAACTGGCAACTCATCCTCCACTTTAGTATTTAAGCGGAGAGAATCACCAATTCCTAAGGTTAGGAATTCATTGATGGTAATACTAGCATGACCTAGTTCGACATTAATTGGTACTGCTGCCCGTCTCAATTTTCTTTCTAATGTCTGCATCTCTTGTGGATGTTCCTGCTTAGAAGCTGAAGCAGCAACCCAAAATGTCGTAGTGAGTTTCGGAACAATAGGCTCAATGACAATGTAGGGAATACAAATATTTATCAAACCCTCCACATCACCTATTTTTATTTGTAAAGTGATAATGACAACCATGTCGCCAGAAGGTACTATCTGGGTAAACTGCGGATTTGATTCCATATTCTCTAAACGAATATCGGTAAAATTGACCACATTTTTCCAAGCGTCTTTCATGCCGACCATCATGTCAACAATCATCTTTTTCATGACCACTTCTTCAATATCGGTCAAAGTACGCACCTTGACCTTACTTTCATCTCCATCACCGCCAAACAAACGGTCAATGATGGAAAACACGACATTAGTGTCCATTTCAAAAATAATGTTGCCCTTTAAAGGTGCGACGGATAAAATGCTAATAACACTCGGATTTGGTAAGGAGCGAATAAATTCTTCATAAGTTAGCTGGTCAACCGAAGCCACTTCCACCTTAACAAGAACGCGTAGATGCGTTGATAAATAAGTATTAAGGAGGCGAGCAAAGTTTTCGTGGAGCATAAACAGAGTGCGAATTTGGTCTTTCGAAAATTTATCTGGTCTTTTAAAATCATAGACTTTAATTTTCTTTTTCTCTTCTGTTTTGGTAACTTCCTCTGCATTTACTGCACCAGTAGAAATAGCCGATAATAACTTGTCTATCTCACTTTGCGATAAAACATCATCTGCCAAATTTCCTGCCTCCTTCCTTCTACTAAAATACGCACAAAACTACTCTCCCGTTAATTATTCCAAGATAAAGCTGGTAATATAAACATTATAAACAGATGCCACACCGAGGGCCTTATTGGCCGAATCAACTAAACTCTGCTTTAATTTTTCTTCATTATTGGCTTCATAATCTTTCATGCTTTCAGAGCGCAAAGTCAGCATGATGGCGTCTAATATCTTTGCCTTAGCTGCTTCTGTCAATTTACCATCCTTGAAATTGGTCTTATCATCAGAATTCATCTCAAGAACTAATCCTATCTTCAAATAGTGATTGGATTGGACTCCTCCTACATTAACAATAATCGTACCATCCTTGGCATCTCCAACCTTTATATACACACCTGGACCTTTTTGAATTACTGGCGGTAGGTGTGATTTTTTTACAAGCTTGGTAGTCACGAAATAAGATATGCCTGCAGCTAAAGCCAAACCCAAAATAACTAAAACTATAATCAAAATCATAGTCTTTTTACTCTTCGGTTTTTTGGCTGTTTCTTCAGCATTTACATCTTCTGCCACGACTTACACGTCCTTTCCTATGGACAAATTATCGTCCGTTCTTTTATGCTAATTTATGTAGAAATCAGTATTTATGTAATGCGCGACGATAGGTCATAACACGTCGCACCACCTCATCCATTTTTTCATCAACAATTAACTTTTTGCCATTTAACAATGTTATAACAGTGTCTGGAGTTTGTTCAATAGTTTCAATTATTTCGGCATTAAGAATAAATTCACCCTTCTTGTTGGATTCAGAATTAAATTTTGTCAATTTTATCATAGTATTACCTTCAATCTCCTAATTTATAATGACCTGTTTTTACCAAAAATGACAATGGCCTCAACTAAGAATAACAGTTTTCTGAAAAAACTTCAATAAGTAGACTCTATCCTAAAGAATATTTGACAATATTATCAGCTTTAATTTCTATTTTGTTTAAAATAGGTAGGAGAGTTAACCCCTCCTACCTATTTTTTTAGCGTTTCATTTGAATCAAAGTTTCTAACATTTCATCGGAAGTAGTGATAACTTTGGAGTTGGCTTGAAAACCACGTTGAGTAACAATCATATTACTAAATTCTTTGGCAATATCGACATTGGACATTTCCAAAGCACCAGGCGTTACTGTAACGCCTTCCGCGGCAAAAGTGCCAACGCGCGGCTGACCACTGTTATTAGAGGTAGCATATAAACTCTGTCCTTCCTTGGTCAAACCAGCCGAATTATTAAAGGTGGCAATAGCAATTTGTGCGACTGGCAAACGCTGACCATTGCTATAAGAAGCAGTAATCACGCCATCCTGACCAATTGTCATATCTTTATAAAAGCCCGTCGGATAACCATTGCTCGTATTATTGGCATTAGTTACGCCAACATACTGCGTCATATTGGAAAACTGCATGCTGACACTAGCTGGCAACATAGAACCATCCACATTTGGCACTGTAAAATTTACCTGCAAAGGCGCGCCAGATTGCCATTTTCCAGTTTTACCATCAAAGGTCACTGTTTCGGTCACGGCCTTCGTAATAGTAGCTCCATCATAGGTGCCAGCTGGTACGGAAACGGTCCACTTATTGGCTGAAGCTGGAATTTGTCTTTCGAAATAAGCCGGGACAGCGTGTTTTCCACCCAAGCTATCAAACAGCGTAATCATCGATGTATTACTCGGGCATACTTGCTGACCAATTTTATATCCATTAGCCTTGCCATTTGCCGTACCACCACTAGGAATCCCAGAAGCGGTAGTGCCATCTGTAAATGTTAACTCTATATTGGTTACGCCATTGGTGCCGATGGAAAACGGTCCTTGTCCAGTTACAGGAGCACCTTTATCATTAGTTGCTACAATACTAGCAATAGTCTTTGGTTGACTATCCGCAGAAAGATTGCCATTAAAAATAACACTAGATGTTGCTTGAGCCGGCATAGAAGAATTCATATTGATGGCGATATTGGTAGGTGCACCGTTAGTACTAACAGATTTAGCACCTTCCTTGGCATTCCACCCCTGCACATGCATACCACTACCATTCATGACCAAATTTCCGGTCGCATCCAAGGAAAAATCGCCATTTCTCGTGTAGTAGGTTTCCGGACCATTCTTAATGATGAAAAAACCAGCATCGGTATCAATAGCCAAGTCAGTAGTATTCCCAGTTGCCTGCACACTACCATGTCCCATTTCTTTGTCAATAGAAGCTACGCTCATGCCCAACCCAACCTGTTTAGGGTTAATACCACCTATATTATCTGTTGGTGCTGAAGCTCCAGATAGGGTCTGGCTTAAAGTATCCTGAAAATTAACGCGACTTGCTTTAAAACCTGTGGTATTGACATTGGCAATATTATTGCCGATTACGTCCATTCTAGTCTGATGATTTTCCAAACCAGAAACAGCCGTAAAAAGTGATCTCATCATAATAAACTATACTCCTTTTCCTTGCGGCTGACTACTTCTATCATTCCATAGTCATAGCTTCCCGAAGGTCCAGCTAAATAATAGCCGCACTATCAATATTAGTAAATATATTATCTGTTAAATGTTTCCCGTCTACTGCCGTAATAATCATTTTATGAGAAACACTAACGACAAAAGCCGTATTCTGCATGTAGATGAGCCCTTCCTTGGCTCCCTTTGCAGCCATCTTATCGATAGTAGTACTTAACTTTTGCCAAGCCTCCTGAGGAAGTGATATCTTGCGCTCCGCCATGCGTTGCATTGCATGTTGGGACACCTTAACCTTACTTTCTGCTCCTTGTAAGGCAGCAGCAAAGGATTTTTCTGCTTTTACCTTTGCTGGTGGCAAGGTAACACCAGGCGATAATAAATTATTTAAGGGTCGAAATGGCGTATAATTCATCCGTGAAAGCGTCATTTACTTCACCCCTTCTATCCTTCTAGACCTGTATCGCCAACGAGAGTTAAGTCACCGATATTAACTTTAGTAACAGCATCGCCTTCTTTGACGACTAAAGATGGCACACCATCGCTGATACTTACCCCAACAGCCTTACCTTGATGCGTAATTGAATGGGAAGCAACATTTCCCTTATCATCAGACACTGCCTCTGTTGTCATCCACTTTACATCTTTACCAATCATAGAGCTGAGCTGTCCAACCAACACTGATGTATTGAGATTATCTGTAACTTTAGACATGGTAGAAAGAGCTTCCGCCATCTTAGAAATCTGTTCTGTCGCTGTAAGCTGCGAAAGTTGCGATACATATTGCGTGCCGTCCATTGGGTTTAAGGGATCTTGATTTTTCATTTGCGCAACAAGTAACTGCATAAAAGTATCTTCGTTCGCTAGCGTCTTCATCTTGGAATCCGTCTTAGTTGTTGCCGGAGCAAAAGGCAAGGACGCATTAACTTTATTGGTATTCATTTTTTCCTCCTTTTAAATTAAAAATTACACTTAAATTCGATAATCAACTGCTTCACTGGTCAAAGTATTATCTCTTTCTAGACTGGCCAAATGTTCAAGATTTTCCATCTCTTCAATGGCTTCAACGGAGCCAACTTTTCTAACCTTACGTGGACTGGTAAAAACCTGTTCTCGTTGTTTTTGCTGTTGATTGTAGAGCAGGTCATTTAATCCGCTATAAACATTAATATTATCTACCTTAATGCCTTGCAACTGCAAATCTTGTTTGAGTTGCACTAAAGATGTTTCTAAAAGATTGCGAACTTGTTCGTTATCACTGTGGAACGAAGCGCTGACTACTCCATTAGCTTCTACACTTATCTTGAGAGCCAATTCTCCCAAGTGTTCTGGCTGTAAATGAATGACCATCTGAGTGTGGTCAGGGGCGTGTAATAATTTGGCATTTTGTACTATCTGCCTACTGATATTTTGAAAACTATCTGGTGCTTCTACCGTCTTGTCGATAACAGATGGCGCTTGCCAGTGCGGTGCTAGCTGGAAAGCTGGTAAACTATTATTTGCTTCTGACGAAATCACGCGAGAAGTGGCAGTTTCTTTTTTAGTAGCATAATCAGTCAAAGTAGCCCCTTTTAAAATCGCTTCACTTGGTACAACTGCCTGTCCTTTAATATCTACTTTCGCTGTATAAAAATTCAACACTGGTGAAAGAGCAGATTTCTTAGCGACATTAGCATCTACTTGCTTATTACTAACGTGATTCGATTGTTTATCTACAGTTCTAACATTTTCTACCGCAAACGGCAAGGTTTGTTGTGAAATCTTCCCACTATTTGGCGTCTTCATCAACACTTTCAACATCTCTTGCACAGAAATTGTTTGCTTGGTAACATTACCACCTTGTAACAATTTTTGTTCTAAAAGCAAAAGTTGTTCTTTTATCTGTCCTTTTGGTAAACCAGCAATCAACTGTTGTAATTGAGGCAATCCTAATTTTTCATCTGCCAAAACAGTTGACAAGAGATTTAACTTTTCTGCCACCGACTTACCGATAGAATCTGTCTGATTAGTAGTTGATTTTCCATCTACCACCAAACGTTCCTGTCCATATTGACTAATTAAATCTGCTAAAGTAGAAACTAAAGCAGATATCTTAGGTACTGGAGAGAGTTTTTGCTCACTACTAGTAGCCGAAACCAGTCCAGTTGGCGTTGCAAGTGCCAAATGCAACATCTGTGGAACGATATTGAGTTGCTGTTCAAGTTCTTTTGCCGAAGGATGTTTCTTATCGAGTTTTTTTCCATCAACTTTATCATTTTTATCAGCATCAATAGTGGTAGTCTTTTCTTTTACACTCTTGTGAGAGGCTTGCCCTTTGTGGTCCGCAGAATTGCTCTGCTTTCCATCTGGATTGGTCTTTTGATAATCATCAGAAACAGACTTGTCTTCTTGTGCACAACTATCGGTTAAGGCTTTTTGAAAATGATTGTCTTTTCTTCTAGTGCGTACGGAAGTTTTTCCCTTACTATCTACAGAAACACTCTTACGCGGTGCTACCATTGCCATGACATCATTTACATTTGTTCCCATTATTTCACCTCCTTTCAAAATTATTGTAATGCATTACTTCCGGTATTGCCACCTGACGTACCTCCAGCATTAGCCATAGCGCTTTCCGCATTACTCAATTCTGGTAGGGTCGGTGGTACTGGGCCATTATACATGGTTTGAGTCACAGCAGCAGCCTTTGCTGGTGGGAAAGCATCCATAATTTGCGCAGAAGCTGAAGCATCCATCTTCTGCAGAATATTGGCCACCACATTGTTATTGATTTGAGCCATCGCATTAGCAGCTTTTTGTGGGTCCATCTGTGCATATAACTTAGCTAAATTGCCAATGCGTTTCATCACGATGGCTTGTTCAGCCTGTCTCTCTTGAGCCATTTTTTGCTGGGTAGCAGCTACTTGTTGAGGATTAGGGAGCATCGCTGCACTCTTATCAACAGACCCAACATCCACCTTTTCTTCCTTTTTATCAGCTTGCTCTTTGCCATCGTCAGCATCTGATTTGCCATCATCAGCTCCCTTTTTATTGTCGGCAGAAAAATAATGGCCGATAAAAGGAGCTTTCTGTAAATGTAGTGTGTTTACTACACTTTGTGCGTTGAAGAATTTCAAATACACGCCACCAAAAAATCCACCAATTAAAAGTGCTACAATTAAAACAATTATCGCTAAAACTTTAAAAAGGCCTTTCAATCTTTGCCCGAAGGTTTTTTTTGGTGCTTGTTGGCTGGTAGTAGCAGATGTATTTCGCGAACTGCTCTTGATATCTTTTTTCACAGGTACAGGTATCTTAGCCACATATTCACCACCTTTTTCCAATATCTACTCTCACGACTATCTATACAAATCCAAAACTTTTGTCACATAATTGCGCGTTTCGGCATAGGGGGGAATTCCCTTATATTTTTTCACTGCCGCCGGACCAGCGTTATAAGCAGCTACAGCCTTAGAAACATCACCATTAAAATCTCCTAAAAGTTGTTTAATGTATTTAGTTCCTCCCTCGATATTTTCTTTAGCATCGTAAGGGTTATGTACTCCTAATGAGGCAGCTGTCGAAGGCATTAATTGCATGACACCAACTGCCCCCACATTTGACACAGCATCCGAATGATAATTAGATTCTACTTCCGCTATGGCCGAAACTAATTTAGCATCAACACCATATTTACTAGCTGCTTGTTTAATAAAATTATCAATCTGTGCACTGGGATATTGCCTATAGCCAGAATGTAAAGCAGTAGTTTGGTTACTTCTTTCAGACTGGGCTGTTGCACCACTAGTGATAGAATCATCACTATCTAATGTCTTAGCTTGCTGATTGCTCTTTATACTCTGCGCCAAATATTCATTAAACTGTCTGCCAACAGGAATGGCAAAACGCCGCTGAATCTCTGCGATACGCCGCTGAATATTGCCAATACTAGCTAGTACATCAGTAGGCATTCCCATATTACTTATAGGCATCTCATACCTTCCTCTTTTCCTGCTTTCTCATATATGTCTGCAAACCAATTTCATCTATTTGCTTTTGTTCTTCCGCTAACAATGCCTGCCGATATTCTTCATATTGTATATCTCGCAACTGTTCCAAAGCTTGTACCTTTTTGCTGATTTCTAACAATTTTTTGACCATGAGTGCCTTGTTTTCTGCTGCTTTACGCACTGCTAAAGTCTGCAAAGTAATCTGTCTTCTCTTTTCGATAAAAAAATTTGTATACATCGTCATCATACCAGCTAGAACACTTTTTTTCTGAAGAAAATCTTCATACTCCGCTAACCCTTTATCTAATTCCTGCTTCATGTATTTCAACAAGTTAACCTGTTTATGCCAAAACTGAGTGGCATCGCGCAAATCAGATTCAGCTTTATCCTTTTTAGCTAGAGAGATGGTTAACAACGCCTGCAAGCGAAAAACAAATTTTTTCATTATTTATTCCCCATCTGCGAAGGACCATTTACGATATTTAATAACTCTTGCTCCGTATCGACAAAACTAGTCCTTTCAAAAATATCCTGACAAAGGAATTTGTTAATAGCATCAATTTTTTCAATGGCTTTATCAATCTTAGGGTCACTACCATTGACATAAGCTCCAATTCTGATGAGGTCAGCAGCCTCATTATAAGCTGCCATGTAAGAGCGAAATTTTTGCGCCGCATGGAAATAATCTTTTTCTACCACTTCTATCATGACACGGCTAACACTAGATAGGACATCAATAGCTGGAAAATGATTCTGAGCAGCAATCTTACGGGACAAAACAATATGACCATCCAAAATACTACGCACCGCATCGGCAATCGGTTCATTCATGTCATCACCATCGACGAGGACAGTATAAATACCCGTAATTGCCCCTTTGCCACTAGTACCGGCACGTTCCAAAAGTTTTGGTAACAAGGCAAATACTGACGGCGTATAACCACGAGTGGCCGGAGGTTCACCAATGGTTAATCCGACCTCGCGCTGCGCCATGGCAAAGCGCGTGACAGAATCCATCATGAGAATAACCTTTTTCCCTTGGTCACGAAAATATTCTGCTATCGCTGTGGCAGTCAAAGCGCCTTTAATACGCACCAAGGCTGGTTTATCAGAGGTAGCTACGACCACTACTGATTTTTTTAAACCTTCCGGGCCTAAATCGCGTTCAATAAAATCTCGCACTTCTCTACCACGTTCACCAATAAGCGCAATGACAGCAACATCAGCCTCTGTATTTCTCGCTATCATGCTAAGTAACGTAGACTTTCCCACGCCACTGCCAGCCATAATACCGATACGCTGTCCAGAGCCAATCGTCATCAAGCCATCTATAGCACGCACACCGACATAAAGAGACTTATTAATACGCGGTCTTTCCAATGGATTAGGCGGAACAGCTTGTAGAGGATAGCGCTTTAAAGACAATGGCAATGGTTCTTTGTCATCTATCGGCTTACCGAGACCATCTAATACTCTTCCCAACAGTTCTTCGCCAACTGGCACCTGCAATGTACATTGGGCCGCTACTACCTTACAACCTGGACCAACGCCCTGTAATTCACCAACTGGCATCAAGAGAATTCTATTATTGCGAAATCCGACTACTTCCGCTGGTATGGGAGCCAATCCGTCTTGACGCGGATAAACATAACATAATTCGCCTAAACTAACATTTGGCCCCACACTTTCTATAACCAAACCAATAACTTGCTCTACTTTGCCCACCAAAGTCAAAGGTTCTGTCTGTTCTATAGCTTCTTCAAATACAGACCAGTTTATATTATTCATACCTTACTGACGGCTCCCTCTAAGGCCTTTTTTAGCACAGCAATCTGTTGTTCCAGGCGAGCATCTACACTACCGTTAGGCGTTTCCACCCAACAATCTCCTGCCTTTAAACTATCGTCCACTTCTATTTCCAAGGTGGCATTAGTGCTACTAAGTATTTTCTTTAATTCTGCACGGACGGGCAAAACAAAGGAAAAATCAGTAGGTGAAACGCGCACCACCACCTGCGTTTCATCACGCATTTTCTGTAAAGCATCCTGTACCAAAGGCAATATAGCGGGTGGCATATCCTCAAAGCGCTTGCGCATCACTTTCTCTGCAATTTGCATGATAACTTCCACTAATTCTGTCTTGTGCTGAAAGATATCTTCTTTTACCTCTTTATTGGCCTGCGTGAGGAGGCCAGACGCCTTAACGCTCGCCTCCTTTAGGATAGATTTCTGTTCAGCCTGTGCTTTTTCCATGCCCTCTTTATAACCAGTTTCATAAGCAACGCGGTGGGCTTCTTCTTTAATACTCTCCGCCTTTTGTTCCGCCTCATTAATCATCGATTGAGCTTGTTCTTTACTCTCCTGCAATAGCTTATCGGCATTCTTTTTCCCCATCTCTTTAGCAATGAGAATATCTTCATCAATCTGATTCAATTCATCTTTTTTTTCCACTATTTCGATGGAAAGGCGCTCAATTAGCTCTTGCATTTCTTGCACTCTCTTATCACTTTCTGTCTCGAATTCCTGCTCTTCTCCTTGGACAATCTCTTGGCCGTTTTCGTCGCGCAAGGTAAATAAACTTTTATCCGGCACTTCAATGTGATAAGGCGTATCGCTCAAATTAGTGTACTTGAAAATATTATTCAACCATTTCATCACCCTTTCCGCGTGATACGACGATTGTACCTCTTTCCTCTAACTTGCGAATAACATTGACAACTTTCTGCTGTGCTTCTTCAACATCGTGCATACGCACTGGCCCCATATATTCCAATTCTTCCTTCAAGGTGGCAGCAGCACGCTTAGACATATTCTTGTAAATCTTGTTGGAAACTTCTTCCGACGTTCCCTTCATAGCGAGAGACAAATCCTTGGAATCAACTTCACGCAAGACCTGCTGTAACCCGCGGTCATCCAGCATGACGATATCTTCGAATACGAACATACGCCGCTTGATTTCTTCTGCCAAATCTGGTTTTTCTGCTTCCAATGTATCCAAAATAGAACGCTCGGTAGAGCGGTCGATACGATTGAGCATTTCGACAACCACCTGAATGCCTCCAGCGGCAGTAAAATCTTGGGAAGACATAGAAGATAATTTCTTTTCTAGAACTCTTTCCACATCATGTAAAACATCTGGCGATGTTCTATCCATAACGGCAATTCTGCGCGCTACATCAGCTTGTGCTGAAGGTGGCAAAGATGCCAATACCGTAGCTGCTTGGTCTGGATTAATATAAGCCAAAATCAAAGCTATGGTCTGAGGATGTTCATTTTGAATAAAGTTCAACAACTGGTCTGGGTCTGTCTTACGCAAGAAATCGAACGGACGCACTTGCAAGCTGGCCGTCAAGCGATTGATGATTGCAGAAGCTCGGTCTGCTCCTAGAGCTTTCTCCAACACTTCCTTCGCATAACCCAAGCCACCACGAGAAATATAAGATTTCGCCATGAGAGTCTGATAAAATTCACTGATAATCTCATCTTTCTGCTCTTGTGTTACCTTAGGTTGTCCGGCTATCTCTAAAGTCAATTTTTCAATACTGTCATCATCCAAATGTTTAAAAACTTTTGCTGAATATTCAGGGCCAAGGGCTATCAATAAAATTGCCACTTTTTGTTGCCCTGTCAATTCACTTGCACTAGGTTCGTACATATAAATTCCACCCGTTTATTATTCTTCTAAAAGCCATGTTTTAATGACCTCTGCTACCTGTTCTGGCTGATTATCAATCATATCTTCGACAACCTTGCGCTCATTCATATGTTGCTGTTGTTCTTCCGTCATGGTTTCTTCATCCACTTCTTCGGTTGCATTTTCTTCAGCTAGGCGAGCTTCTTCTAATTCCATCTGACGCTGTGCTTCCGCAGCTGCCAATTCTGCCTCCTGACGCTGTTTTCTGCGATAGAGGAAGTAAACCAAGCCCAAGATGAGTAACGGCAAAACAATCGCTGCGATTTCCAAATAGAGCGTACGCTGTTTTGCTGCCTTTGCTGCAGCTTCTGCTTGTTCTTGTTGCTGCGCATAACTATTGTTAATCGGCACTGGTTCAACGGAAATCGTATCACCGCGTGCTGGGTCAATCCCCACTGCTGAAGCAACCGCACGAGCGATAGCCGTTTGTTGCTGTTGAGTCATTTTATCACTTACTAAAACAGCAATATTCAATCTCTTAATAGAACCAGGTGCAGAAATAATTTTCTGTTTCTCTTCATTTATTTCGTAATTATCTGTTGATTCCTGCTTAGAATACTGTGCTGTACTATTATTAGCTGCAACATAGCCAGGAACATTGGAGGTAATACCTGCCGGTCCTCCTGGTGTAACAGAAGTACCTTTATAGGCCTCCTTCAATTTTTGAGAACTACGCAAAATACCAGCATCATCGACAACTGGAGTATAAATTTGCTTATCAGTTTGAGTTTGGTCAAAATTCAAAGCAACTGTAACGCGCACGAAAGCCTCTCCAGTACCAAGGGCATTATCGAGCAAAGATTGTACTTCTGTCTGCATCTGTTGCTGTACCTTTTGCGTCATCTTGATTTGTGTGAGTGTAATATCGCCTAAGGTATTTTTACTATCATTAATAGAAGCATCATTCAAAATCTTTCCTTGCCCATTAATAATGGTAATATTCTGAGGTTGTAAATCCTGAACGCTATGCGCTACCAAATTGACGATGCCTTTTATTTCCTTTGCCGTCAATTCTTGCCCAGGTTTTAAATGCAACATAATAGATGCCGTAGCCGGCCGGACATCACGTGAATATAGGCTATCTTGTGGTAAAACAATATGCACACGAGCACTTTCCACCGCATCTATCTGCTCGATAGTCCTAGTTAATTCTCCCTGTAGGGCCTGCAAATAATCTATCTTGTTTTGAAAGTCCGTAACGCCAAGCTTATTGTTATCAAAAATTTCAAAGCCTTTCGCTCCGCGTGGCAAACCTTGAGAAGCTAAATCTAAACGCAAATTATCAACTTGCGCAGCTGGAACTAATATCGTAGTTCCTTGGTCTGTTTCTTGTACTTTATATGCTACTTTATCTTCTTTTAATTTTGCAGCTACTTCGCCAGCATCCTTTGTTCCCATATTGGTAAATAGAGGTTGCATATTGGGGCTACTACCATACCACAGGCTAACGCCAACAATGGCAGCCATCAATAAGCCTGCCATGCCCATGATAATATATTTTTGCCTCTTATCTAATTTTTTCCAGAACTGCAGATACCGCTCTTTCCATTCTGCCATTATCTCAATCCCTTCGCCTGGTATTAATCTCTAAAATTCATTTTAGCGATTATACCTGCATCCGCATGATTTCTTGATAGGCATCAACGGCTTTGTTGCGAATACTCATAGTCAATTCCAAGGCCAACTGCGCCTTTGCTGTCGCGACAACTACTTGTGATATGTCATTCACTTTTCCTGCCGCCAAAGCTATATTCATGTTTTCGGCATTTTTTTGCAATTGATTAGTCTTATCTATTGATTCAGCTAAAAATTCCCCAAAAGTTTTTGCCTGCTCTGTAGGCTGAACAGATACTGCAGAGGCCTTTTCTAGCGGCACACTCATTTTTACGGGAAACATTTGCAATTTTTCGATTTGCAATTAATTCACCTCATTATTATTTTCCAATATCTAATGCTTTCATAAACATACCTTTAGCGGCACTAATAGATGTCACATCTGCTTCATAAGCCCTAGAAGCTGTAATCATATCGGTCATTTCGCTGACGACATTGACATTTGGCATGCGAACATAACCATCCTTATCAGCATCAGGATTACCTGGGTCGTATTTTAATTTAAACGGACTCTCATCTTCCCCGATGCGTACAGCCTTTACCCCAGTTCCAGGTTTATTCATCTCTTGAGAAAAAATAGAGAAAAAATCATTATTCTGGCCATCACTATTTGGCTCAAAAACGACATACTTTCTCCGATAAGGCCCACCCGCTTTAGTGCGCGTAGTATTGACATTAGCTAAATTATTGCTGATAACATCCATTCTCAAGCGTTCTGCTGTCATGCCAGATGCCGCTGTATCTATTGCTCCAAACATGCTCATTTATCTGCTCCTATTATAGATTATTATTGTCCCTTAATCACTAATTTTAAATTACTGATATCAACACCCAGCTGTCTAGCCAAAGCATTATAATAAAGTGTATTTTTAGCCATACCAGCCATTTCTCTATCTGGGTCCACGTTATTTCCATCTGTACGCATTGTCGTATCTGAAATTTGTTCTATTTCTGGATGAACATCTCGCAAAGGTAAGCGTTCCATCCCGGGAATACACAGATGACGAGGATTAGTCCGTGCCAAACGTAATTCGCCAGTTTTCTGCGGATAAAGAGCTTCTGCTAGCAGGCTCTCAAATTTGACAACACTCCTCTTAAAATTTGGGGTATTGACATTCGCCATATTATTGCTAATAACCTGATGACGAACATCAGCAGCGTGCAAACCTGCTGCCATAATATTCATAGACGGCATATCAATAATACTCATATTGAATCCCTTTCTAACAAATAATTTTGTATATAAATTTCTAAAATCCCTATCCATAAAAGCGATATATGCGCCGAAATATCAAAGATAATTTACACTTTCAAGATAAAACCAATCGCATTGGGAACGATATAAATCCAATTCTGCGTAATTTAACGCATTTAAAAAATGCTGCCATATCATCTTTAGAAAATATTATTGAATATATCCAAATAAAAAACATGTACAGCATTTCACAAAAATATGTTTATTTCATTATTGCATATTTATGTAGATTTTTCCACCAAATGGACAGATTCAAATGGCCATTTGGGCTTTTCCAACAGATTTTTTATCCATTAAAATACATTATAACAGATTTAAAACAAGAAATTTATTTTTCTCCTCAAAACAAATTCTAGGGCGAAATTTTCCTACGTTTATACCTTCTAAATAAGCTTTATTTTAGCATATAGCAGGGTAAATTGCCACAAAATTTCAGCCAAACCGACAAACATAAACTAAAGACCATGCATATCTAAATAGCTAACAGACTCATGTACCATGCTCAACCTTTATACTAATACAGATAAGTATACAACCTGATATATTTCTCAACAGACAGGTCTTACCAAAACTCCACTAATACACCACAATAGTATTTTTATCTCTATTAATATTACTTCATTATTTTAGCAAAATATTTTTAACTGCAAACATCCCTCACGTAGACTATCATAAACATTATAAAGAAAACTTGGTTTACTTTCAAATATTTATCCTTCTATTATTTTTATAACTATCATAAAAAATTTTCATATCTATATTTGATAGAAAAAATAACGTTATAGCTGCTGCTATAACGTTATTTTGATGGGAAGCACATCAAAAATACCATCTTCTATCAAATTGAAAAATTACGTTCTCTTCTGCACGATAAATTTCGTACAACATCAGTACCAAGAAATTACATCATAATGGACATAGACATTTTATTATCAGCCAGCAAAACATCAGTTTTCTATTCTCTTACAATTTTCCACACCTAAAGGTCGGGGATTAGATTATGTTTCTAAACGCTTACAGTCCATGGCTACATATACACTCTCTAACCCAGCGGAAATTGTCATGTAACCTACATTATTTTTCTCATTTAACCTAAGCAAATTATGAGAACTCAATTTATATCACCATAACTGAAACAGGATTGGTTACAATCTTTTCGATAAAATTACCGTTCCGCTCTATCTTGCTATCTCAAAAAAGAGAGCATTGATACTCATGTCTGAAAAAAACGATATTCTATTTGTCAAATAACATTATATAGTGCAAACTAACGACGCAGTTTTCTGACTTCTTCTAATAAATGGTCATTTAAAACGCGGATATAAGTTCCCTTCATCCCCAAAGATTTAGATTCAATTAAGCCAGCCGATTCAAACTTTCTCAAAGCATTCACTATTACAGAACGAGTAATTCCCTCTCTATCTGCAATTTTAGAAGCAATCAAAAGTCCTTCTTTACCACTCAATTCGCCTAAAATATGGACAGCAGCTTCTTGTTCAGAAAAAGATAAAGAAGAAAGAGCAATTGTTACCGTCGTCTTGCTACGCATATCTTCTTCCATTTTTTCGGTATGGTCACGAATGATTTCCATACCGACAACAGTAGCTCCGTATTCTGCTAACAAAATATCATCATCAGTAAATTCTTCGTCAAATTTGGCGATAATTAAAGTTCCTTGTCGTTCTCCTAAGCCATAAATAGGAACAATCGTAGTGTTCTTTCCACTGTACAAACACTGTACATCATTTGTAAATGCACACTTTCCCGTCTTCAATTTGACATTGGCCATCGTTTCATCCAATTTTAAAAGCCAATTGACATAATGTTTAGGAAATTTTCCCTGACTTACTACTTTATCAAGCATGATATCGCATTCAAAGTCATCGATAAAAGAATAACCTAAGATTTTCCCAGAATTAGAGACTATATAAACATTCGCCCCAAGTACATTACTCAATATGCAAGAAATGCCATCAAATTCAACTGTATCTGCTTTTTGCAAAAGTCGATTTATTTTTCTTGTCTTCTCTAACAAACTAGTCATTCTGCCGACTCCTTCTCTTTAAATTCACTTATCCTAATAATTTTAACATATATTGATACAGATATAAAGAAAAAACACTTTTTTTCTAAATTTTAGCAACTTTTTTACAACTCACTGCAATTTAGATGAAAAAAGGACTTCATTTCCATATTATATGGTGAAGTCCTTTCCTCATTTATAAAATAAAACGACTTAAATCACGATTAGAAACAATATCTCCCAACTTTTCATCGATATACTTTCCATCGACAACTACGTGTTTATCTTCTAACTCAGGCGCGTTGAAAGAAAGGTCTTCTAATAATTTTTCCATAATAGTGTAAAGACGCCGTGCGCCGATATTTTCCGTATCAGCATTGACATCACAAGCGACCTGAGCGATTTTTTCAATCGCTTCTTCCCTAAATTCTAATTCTACGCCTTCTGTCGCTAAAAGAGCTTTATACTGTTTTAAAAGGGCATTTTGTGGTTCTACTAAGATGCGCTGAAAATCCTTTGCCGTGAGAGATGACAATTCAACGCGAATGGGAAAACGGCCTTGTAATTCTGGAATCAAATCAGAAGGTTTTGCCATATGAAAGGCACCAGCAGCAATAAAGAGGATATGGTCCGTTTTGATGGAGCCATACTTTGTCTTAACGGTAGAACCTTCCACAATCGGCAAAATATCTCGCTGTACACCTTCTCGCGAGATATCTGGTCCTTGTCCAGCATGACCTTTAACGGCAATTTTATCAATTTCATCCAAAAAGACAATGCCATGATTTTCAGCCATTTTTAGCCCTTCTTGATTGACCTCATCCATATCAATCAACTTTTGTGCTTCGTCCTGCGCTAAAATCTTTCTCGCCATCGCAATGGAAACTTTGCGTTTTTTCTTTTTGCTCGGCAAAATACTGCCCAACATATCTTGTAAATTATTGGCCATATCGCCCATCCCTGAATTGGTGAGCATGCCAATAACTGGTGCACTATTTTCTTCTACATCAATTTCAATAAGCTCATCTTCCATCTCTCCTGCATCGAGACGTTTTCTACAAAATTCACGTCCAGCTGAGTATTTGGGCGTACTTTCCTGCTCTGTTTCTGCAGCA
The DNA here is from genome assembly GCA_020025135.1 of Pectinatus sp. GTDB lineage: Bacteria > Bacillota > Negativicutes > Selenomonadales > Selenomonadaceae > JAHHSQ01. Next base: position 9,473 of record JAHHSQ010000004.1, on the reverse strand, counting down.
GCTCCCCAAATAGAGCCGAGCGGATGAGTCTGTTTATTTTCTGGCACTAAGATATCTAAAATGCGTTCTTTAGCCTGAGCTAATGCTTTTTCTTGCACTTCTGCCATCTTATTTTCTTTAACAATACGAATCGCTGTCTCTGCTAAATCTCTAATAATAGATTCCACATCGCGACCGACATAACCAACTTCTGTAAATTTAGTAGCTTCCACCTTAATAAAAGGAGCTCCTACTAGTTTAGCTAGACGTCTAGCAATTTCAGTTTTACCGACACCAGTGGCACCAATCATCAGAATGTTTTTAGGAATAATTTCTTCACGCATAGCAGCACTCAAATGATTCGAACGCCATCTATTGCGCAAAGCCACAGCTACAGCACGCTTGGCATTATCCTGACCGATAATATATTTATCTAATTCTTCTACTATTTGACGCGGTGTTTTTGTATTCATAATTTCACCTGTTGCCTAATTCTACACTTTCTTCAAGGTATTTAATAAAAAGAGTGTAGTCTTTGTGGCAGCATCCTCCTCTACTCTACATTATTTACTTGACGTGCTTCCACCCATAGATAAAAAATATCTGCTTCAACAAGAAAAGTTATTTACACCAAATTCACTAAGCCAATTCTTCAACAATGATATTGTGATTTGTATATACGCAAATATCAGCAGCAATATTGAGTGCTTCTGCAGCAATGTCACGCGCTGGCATATCAGTATTTTTAACCAAGGCTTTACCAGCAGCTAAGGCATAAAAACCACCTGAACCGATGGCTGCTACACTACAATCTGGCTCGATAACTTCACCATTGCCAGAAATCAAAAGCGTATTTTCTTTATTAGCAACCAAAAGCAACGCCTCTAACTTCCGCAAAACTTTATCCATACGCCATTCTTTAGCCAACTCTACTGCCGCCCTGGGCAAGTCTCCGTGAAATTCTTCCAATTTAGCTTCAAATTTTTCAAAAAGTGTAAACGCATCAGCAACGGAACCGGCAAAACCAGCTAACACTTCATCGTGATAAATGCGTCTCACTTTTCTGGCATTGCCTTTCATAATTGTATTTTGGCCAAAGGTAACTTGACCATCACCGGCCATAGCTACCTTTCCAGCTTTGCGAACTACGGCTATTGTAGTTGCTCTAAATTCCATATTTCATCGCTTCTTTCTACTTTATCTCTCTTTTAAATTCTTCCACCCTCTGTAAAGCACGTTGTGCTAAAAACTGCTTCTTAGCTTTTTTATCGCGCATTGACACACTGGGCAAGAGACCAAAATTGATATTCATCGGCTGGAAATGTTTTGCTGGCGTCGATGTTATATAGCGGCACAAGGCCCCATGTGCCGTTTCTGGAGGGAATACGACTGGCGCTTCGCCTCTTTGTAAGCGGGCAGCATTAATACCAGCCACAAAGCCAGAAGCTGCCGATTCCACATAACCTTCTACACCAGTTATCTGACCGGCAAAAAACAGCCTTGGTTGTTTTTTTACCTGCATGGTCGGAGCAAGTAGCTCTGGTGAATTTATAAAGGTATTGCGGTGCATGACCCCATAACGAACAATTTCCAAATTTTCTAGACCTGGTATCAAGCCAAAAACACGCTTTTGTTCTGGCCATTTTAAGTGGGTCTGAAAGCCAACCATATTATATAGACTATCTGCTACATTATCCTGTCGCAACTGTACCACCGCATATGGTCGTTCATGCGTAAGAGGATGTTCTAGACCTACTGGTTTTAATGGTCCATAAAGAAGGGTATCTTCTCCTCTCGCAGCCATGGCCTCTATCGGCATACAACCTTCAAAGAATATCTCTTTTTCAAATTTCTTAGGTTTGACCATTTCGGCATTGACCAATTCATGCCAAAAACGAGCATATTCCTCCTTGGTAAAAGGACAATTTAGATAGTCAGCAGTCCCCTTACCATAACGAGAAGCCCGATAAACCTTATTCATATCGATGCTCTCTTTACTGATGAGTGGAGCTGCCGCATCATAAAAATAAAAATACTCCATTCCAGTCAACCTAGAAATGGCTTCCGAAAGACCGCCTGCCGTCAAAGGTCCAGAGGCAATGACGACAATCTGGTCTTCCGTACTCGGAATATCTATTACTTCTTCTTCTATAACTTCCACAAGCGGATGTTCTTTCACCTGCGCCGTAATGTACTGAGAAAAACCATGTCTATCTACCGCCAACGCCCCTCCTGCTGGAACAGCATGTTTGTCGGCAGCAGTGATAATCAACGAAGCAAAGCGACGCATCTCTTCTTTCAAAATGCCAACAGCATTATCAAGACTCGCTCCGCGCAGAGAATTACTGCAAACCAATTCCGCAAATTCTCCCGTCTTGTGCGCTGGAGTTTGCTTTTTGGGTCGCATCTCATATAATTTTACGGGAATTCCCTGCTGGGCTATCTGCCAAGCAGCTTCACTGCCAGCTAAACCCGCCCCAATAACGATAATTTCTTTTTGCAATTTTTTAATTCCTATTCTCTATTTACTCTTCACTGCTTTTTTCTGTAAATCTGTCCCGCTATCGGCCAAGCTAGGACATTTTTCATTACTACAATATTCTATTACCTTACCATTTTTATAGCGATGTTTCAAAAGGTCAGCTCCACATACAGTACATTTCTTGCCGGCTGGGGCATCCCAAGTAACAAAAGTACATTCTGGATAATTTTCACAACCGTAGAATACCTTGCCCTTTTTAGTTCGGCGCTCTACAATCTTGCCACCACAGAGTGGGCAGACTGCTCCTGTATCTTTCAATATTGGTTTCGTATTTCGACATTCTGGGAAACCAGGACAAGCTAAAAATTTACTATATTTTCCTTGTTTTATGACCATCATGCGTCCACATTTATCACAAGGCACATCTGAAACCTCTTCTGGGATATCGACATGACCTATTTCCGCTTCAGCCTTTTCTAATGTTTTAGCAAACGGTACGTAGAAATGTTCCAAGAGCTCATTTTTTTCCATGACGCCTTCGGCAATTTTGTCTAAATCCGCTTCTAATCCTGCTGTGAAACGAATGTCGACTATATCTTTAAAATATGTTTCCAAAAGGTCCAGAACGATAAACCCCAATTCAGTTGGCTCAAATTTTTTGCCGTTACGAACAACATAACCACGATTTAAAACCGTATCTATAATTGGCGCATAGGTACTCGGTCTACCGATACCTTTTTCTTCCAACACTTTGACAATAGAGGCATCGTTATAACGAGGTGGCGGCTCAGTAAAATGTTGTTCTGGCAAAACCTTGCGCAATTTCAAAATTTCACCTTGCTCGACTTCTGGCAAGACGACATCTTTTTTACTGTCATTTTCTTTATAGACCGCAGTAAAACCATCAAACTTCAAAATCGAGCCACTCGCCTTCAGTGTATATATACCACCAGTGATGGCAATATTGACAATATTATGAATGGAAGGGAGCATTTGACTGGCCAAAAAGCGCTGCCAAATCAAACGATATAATTTTAGTTGTTCTTTGGTCAAATATTGTTCTATCGCATTAGGCAAAAGATTGATATCTGTAGGACGAATTGCTTCATGGGCATCCTGAGCATCTTTTTTAGCACTATATACCGGTGGTTTTTCTGGTAAATAATTATCACCAAAGTTATTGCGAATGTATTTTTGCGCCTCTAATTGTGCGACTTCTGACACTCTGGTAGAATCTGTACGCATATACGTGATGAGCCCCGCTGGTCCTTTGCGACCAATGTTAATACCTTCATAAAGCTGTTGGGCAATCATCATAGTTCTACGCGATGTAAAACCGAGTTTGCGCGCTGCATCTTGTTGCAAAGAACTAGTGATAAAAGGAGCTGGAGCCTTCCGTTTGCGTTCTGATTTTTTAATCTCTTTAACCACAAATTCTTGCACTGATAAATCTTCAGCAATACGCATAGCCTCTTCTTCATTGTTGATGTGGCACTTTTCACCACTGATAGCAGATAACTCACCAGCAAAAGTAGCTGGTTTAACCCCGCCTCGCAATTTAACGCCAATTGTCCAATACTCTTCGGCAATAAATTTATTAATCTCTATCTCTCTATCACAGACCATGCGAACAACTACTGATTGAACGCGCCCGGCGCTCAATCCTTTTTTTATTTTGCGCCACAATAAAGGACTTAATTTATAGCCAACAATGCGGTCTAACATGCGACGCGCCTGTTGAGCATCTACTAAGTCCAAATTTATCTCCCGCGGAGCTTTGACAGCCTCCTTGATAGCTTGTTTCGTTATTTCATTGAAGACAATGCGACATTTTTCTTGGTCATCCATTTCCAAAATATGAGCTAAATGCCAGGCAATAGCTTCTCCTTCTCGGTCGGGGTCAGATGCCAAGTAAATTTTACCAGCCTTTTTAGCCGCCTTCTTGAGTTTTTTTATCAGTTCACCTTTTCCACGAATATTGATATATTTGGGCGTAAAATCATGTTCTAAATCAATACCAAACTGGCTCTTCGGTAAATCACGCAAATGCCCCATAGAAGCCATCACTTCGTATTTTTTATTGCCCAAATATTTTTCAATCGTTTTTGCTTTAGCTGGTGATTCCACAATGACTAAAGTTTTCGCAGGTTCAACAGTACGTTTTTTAGTTTTTCTCTTAGTTTTTTTACCAGCACTTTTAACGGTTTGTTCTGAATTATTACTCAATTGTTTTCTCCCCAGTACGGCGAATATAACTACCCGTCGATACTTCTGTTACAATATTTTTTAACTTCATTTGCAATAAAACGAAACTGATATGCGAAACTCGCATTCTCAATTTAGCGACCAACTCATCTAAACTCAAAGGTTTATCTGGAGTGAGCACGGCATAAACCTTAGCTTCCTCGGCCGTGAGATTTAATTTCCCTGCGGAAAAGGTACAAATATTTTCTCGCCCTTCATACTCTTGTAAGACATCGAAAGCAGAGGTGATGAGCTTTGCCCCTTCTTGAATGAGATGATTACAACCTTCGCTTTGCTCTGAATAAATACTGCCTGGTACAGCAAAAACATCTCTCCCCGCATTTAGGGCCATTTCCGCCGTGATAAGCGAACCACTGCGCCGCGCCGCTTCTACAACTACAACACCCCTAGAAAGCCCACTAATGATGCGATTACGTGCGGGGAAATAACCGGCTTTAGGCCTTGTTCCCGGCAAATATTCCGACAAAACTACTCCCTGCTCTGCAATTTGCGCTAAAAGACGTTGATTTTCACGCGGATAAGCTATATCAACGCCACATCCCAGTACGGCAGCTGTCGTACCACCGAGCAAAGCTCCCTTTTGTGCTGCTGTATCTATGCCATATGCTGCTCCGCTGACCACGGTATAGCCATTAGCCGCTAAATCTCTTCCTAAATTATGGGCAATACTTCTTCCATATGCAGAAAATTTTCTTGCCCCTACTATTGCCAAACATTTCTTTTGACAAACTTCCATCTTGCCCCGATAGAAAAGTAATAGTGGCGGGTTATAAATTTCTTTCAATAAAGATGGGTAATCGTCTTCAAAAATGCTGACTATTTTTATTTCCTTTTTTTGCCAAAATTCTACTTGAGACGTCAAATCAAATGTTTTTTGTTGTCTCAATAAATTCTTTAGTTGAGAAAGATTTAACAAATTACTGGCTTGTAACTCTGTTTTAGAAGCCTGCCAAGCTACGCTTGCTTTTCCAAAATGAGCGAGGAGTTTTTTGATAGTTTCACTACCAATACCAGTAGTACTTTGCAGTGCTGCCAAAAAATATTTTTCCATAAAATCCACTCCTAGCAAGTTTTGTAGAAAATAAACAAACTTCCTAACGATTATAATGAAAATTATGAATATCGTCAACAGTAAGGCTATCAATTTAGAAAAAACCGGTTAAAAGTATTTAACCGGTTTTGAAAAAATATACAGAATGGCACTATTATTTTTTATAACTATACAAAAAGAACCAAGAATTATTTTTCTCAAAAGGCTAGCTAATCTAAATGATGTTCTCACAACTTAAATCTATTTAGCACTCTCGCCATGCAGTTAAAACAACCGTCTCCTGTAATTTTCTGCACCTAATACGGCATCGCTAATGGACCCTTTTGTGCCCAATAATGCTATTCTAATTTTTGTGCTAATAATTTATTGGCAAGCGCTGGATTAGCTTTTCCTTTACTCATCTTCATAACCTGTCCAACCAAAAAACCGATTGATTTTTTATTGCCAGCTTGATAGTCGGCCACGGGTTTGGGATTAGCGGCAATAACGGCATCAATAATTTGTTCTATTTCTTTAGTATCCGTAATCTGAATCCAACCCTTTTCTTTGACAATATCCATCGGTTCTGCTGGATTTTTCCACATTTCGGCAAAGAGCTGTTTGCCGATTTTGGAGGAAATGGTTCCTTTTTCTAAAAGGGCCAACATTTTAGCTAAGCGTTTAGCATCTACTGGCGACTCAGCTAAAGTAATATTTTCGGCATTTAATTGTTTGGATAAATCGCCCATGAGCCAGTTTACTACTAATTTAGGAGATAATTTTTCTGCAGCCATGACAGCAGCGAAATAGTCCGCCATCGCGCGAGAAGAAGTGATAAAACCAGCATCGTAAGCAGATAGTTGCCATTCTTCCATGAGGCGTTTTTGCAAAGCATCGGGAAGTTCTGGCAGGCCGGCCCTGTATTTTTCAATTTCTTCATCGGTTATGATAATAGGAACTAAATCTGGTTCTGGCATATAGCGATAATCTTGCGCTTCTTCCTTGGAGCGCATAGAAAGTGTTTTTCCTTTAGCATCGTCCCAAGTGCGCGTTTCTTGCACGATTTTTCCGCCATCTTCTAAAACATCTTCTTGGCGTTCTATTTCATAGGCAAGAGCTGCTTCCACCATTTTGAAGGAATTTAAGTTTTTCATTTCCGTCTTAGTGCCAAGTTTTTCCGTGCCTTTCTGGCGCAGGGAAACATTGACATCGGCACGCAAATTTCCTTCTTCCATACGACAGTTAGAAACATCGATATATTCCAAGATGGATTTTACCTTTTCCATATAAGCACGCGCTTCTTCTGGCGTGTGCATATCCGGTTCAGAAACGATTTCTATCAAAGGGACGCCAGTACGATTATAATCGACATCTGAACTATCAGAATCTTTAATGGTATTGCCAGAATGCACCAATTTGCCAGCATCTTCTTCCATATGAATACGCGTAATGCGAATGCGCTTGGTTTCACCGCCCACTTCAATATCCACATAACCGTGTTCGGCAATTGGCAAATCATATTGGGATGTCTGGAAATTTTTAGGTAAATCAGGATAGTAATAATTTTTGCGGTCAAATTTGCTAAATTTATTGATATGGCAATTCAAGGCTAAGCCAGCCTTAATCGCAAATTCTACGACTCGCTTATTTACTACTGGTAAAACGCCTGGTAAACCTAGACATACTGGACAAACATGGGTATTTTGTTCCGCTCCAAAGGCAGTGGCACAACCACAAAATATCTTTGTCTTGGTTTTTAATTCGCTGTGAATTTCAAGACCGATAACTGCTTCATACGACATTATTCATTCACCTCTGCAATCTTATTGGGGAAACCATATTCTTGTTCATAGGTATATGCTGCTCGAATGATTTCCATTTCGCCAAGTGGTTTACCCATCAACTGCATACCGATAGGGAGGTTATTCGTCGTATAGCCACACGGCAAAGAAATACCTGGTAATCCAGCCAAATTTAGCGGTACCGTAAATATATCTTGTAGATACATCTGTAACGGATTATTGATAATAGAACCAGCTTTATAGGCCGGTGTTGGAGCAACTGGTGCTAAAATGACGTCAACCTGTTGAAAAGCTCTATCATAATCTTCTTTAATCAATCTTCTTACTTTTAAAGCCTTCAAATAATAAGCATCATAATATCCCGCACTAAGCGCATAATTGCCAATCATGATACGGCGCTTTACTTCTTCACCGAACTTGGCAGTCCTTGTATTGGTCATCATGGAGACAATGTCTTCTCCCGCTACTCTTTCTCCGTAGCTGACACCATCATAACGCGAGAGATTAGTAGATGCTTCTGCACAGGCAATTAAATAATACGTAGCAATGGCGTATTTGGTATTGGGCAAAGAAATAGGAACAATTTCTGCTCCCAATTTTTTAAAGTTTGCAATAGCTTCTTCTATCTTAGCAGCTACTTCTTTATCCATGCCATCGATAAAATATTCCTCTGGGATACCAATTTTTAATCCTTTTACATCAGCAACCAAAGCTTCAGCATAATTCGGGCACTTATCCGCAATGGATGTCGAATCCATCTCATCATGTCCGGCAATAGCCTGTAAAATATGCGCCGCATCCGTGACGTCGCGGGCGATTGGCCCAATCTGGTCTAAGGAAGAAGCGTAGGCAATTAAACCATAGCGAGATACTCTGCCGTAAGTTGGTTTTAAACCGACAACGCCACAAAAAGCGCTCGGCTGACGAATGGAGCCACCGGTATCAGAACCCAAAGCCCATGCCGCCATACCACTTCCCACAGCAGCTGCTGAACCACCACTAGAACCGCCAGGTACATATTCATAATTCCAGGGGTTATTCGTTCTAGTAAAAGCGGAATTTTCTGTAGAACCGCCCATAGCAAATTCATCAAGGTTTGTTTTACCTAAAGAAATGTAGTCAGCAGCAGTCAGTTTTTCTATAACTGTAGCATCGTAGGGCGGAATGAAATTGTCAAGCATTTTAGAAGAACAAGTGGTGCGTATTCCCTTCGTGCAGATATTATCCTTGATAGCGCCAGGGATACCTGCTAAGAAAGAAATTTCTTCGCCACTCGCCAATTTCTCATCTACTTTTTCTGCCTGTTTTAAGACCATTTCTTTCTCCGTCAAAGTATTATAGGCAAATATTTGCTCTTCACGGGCGTCGATTTGCTGTAAGTAACTCTTTGCAATATCGGTTGCCTTCACTTCTTTATTTAACAGCAGATTGTGTAATTCATGTACTGTTTTTTTATACAAACTCACTTAAATTCCCCTTCTCCTCGTATTATTCTAAGATGCGTGGCACTTTAAAATAGCCGTTTTCCTGTTCTGGGGCATTAGAAAGAGCTAAATCTCTAGCTAAAGAAGGTTTTACGACATCTTCACGAAAGACATTTTGTAATGGCAAAACGTGAGCCATCGGCTTTACACCTTCCGTATCCACCTTGCTGAGAACGTCGACATATTGCAAAAAATCTTCTAATTCTTGTGCGTAATTTGCTTCTTCTGTATCTGCGATTTTCAAACGTGATAGATTAGCCACCGTTTGTACATCTTTAGCAGACATTTTCATTGTATCTCCTCCAATCATCATCACTACATTGTTTTATTATAGCATTTTTCTCATTTTTTTGACACACTCCCCACGGCTAAAGCTGGGGGATTCTGGGATATTAGCGAACCTTGCCTACTGAAATAGCAGGTCTTACGAG
>JAHHSQ010000039.1 GCA_020025135.1 Pectinatus sp. | reverse complement strand
ATATGCCTTATATCCCCATGTCTAAAGGCAGGGGCTTTACGGCACTTGTGGTAATTTTTTGAGAGCGTGCCAAGCTGCTTTTTGCTCTGCTTCTTTTTTACTCATACCCCAATCTTCCCCATAAGACGTTTCATCAATAAAAACCGCGAAACGGAATTTCTTATAGTGAGCGGGACCTTCTTCAGCGAGAAGTTTATAAGTAATTTTTTTGTCGTTGGCTTGTGCCCACTCTTGCAAAATGGTTTTATAATCTTTAAGACCATTTCCTACTTTGACTTCCTGATAGCGTTTCTTCAACTGTTTATTGACATAAGCAAACGCTTCTTCCCAGCCTCTATCTAGGTAGATGGCACCAATAATAGCTTCAAAAGTGTCTGCCAAGATAGACGGTCTGGCACTACCACCAGACTGTCTTTCTCCCACGCTCAAGAGCAAGTGTTCACCCACTCCCAAATCGGCAGCCAACTCGGCTAAACTGGCTTCACAAACCATGAACGCGCGAGATTTGGTCAACTTACCTTCACTTGCTTCTGGAAATTGATGAAAAAGCGTTGTGCTGGAAGCAAGTTCTAAAACAGCATCACCCAAAAATTCTAAACGCTCATTGTATTCCACATGCCGCTTCGCACTGTCGTGAACGTGTGCGTAAGAGCTGTGCGTCAGAGCTATATGCAAAATGGAAATGTCATGAAATTTTACACCAAGACGAGTGGCAAAGCCTTCTAATTCGGCTCTTCTTTCTTTAGTAATATCCATGAAGATTTTCCTATTCTTTAAATTTTTTCAAAACGATAGCGGCATTATGTCCACCAAAACCTAAGGAATCAGAAATAGCCGCTCTGACAACTTTTTTGCGCGCTACATTGGGGACATAATCGAGGTCTAATTCTTCATCTGGCGTTTCCAAATTGATGGTCGCGGGAATAATATCATTTTCCACGGTCAAGGCGGTGGCAATACACTCAATACCACCAGCAGCCCCCAACAAATGACCTATCATGGATTTGATAGAACTGATGGACAATTTATAGGCATAATCGCCAAAGGCTTTTTTAATGGCCAAAGTTTCAATGCGTTCATTCAATTGCGTAGAAGTGCCATGCGCATTGATATAATCAATATCTTCCATCTGCAAACCGGCATTCTTTACCGCATTTCTAAAGCAACGTGCTGGCTGTTCTGCCGTCGGCCCTGGACTGGTAATGTGATATGCATCGGAAGTCGCTCCATAACCAGCTAATTCAGCGTAGATATGAGCGCCTCTCTGCAAAGCGTGTTCCAAACTTTCTAAAACGACAATTCCAGCACCTTCGCCCATGACAAAACCACTGCGGTTTTTATCAAAAGGACGAGAAGCCTTTTGTGGATTGTCGTTCATATCCGTGCAAAGTGCTTTCATAGAAGCGAATCCAGCAACTGGGAGTGGGGAAATACAAGCCTCGGTACCACCAGCTACCATGACATCCGCTTCACCGCTTTGGATGACGCGCATAGCATCGCCAATAGCATTTGTACCTGTTGCACAAGCCGTAATCGGACAGTTACTAGGACCTTGCAGGCCAAAAGTAATGGAAGTTTGACCAGTTGCCATATTGGCAATCATCATCGGCACACAGAACGGGCTAACCCGATTCGGTCCCTTAGAGAAAATAACTTCGTATTGGTCGTGCATGGTCTTAATACCACCAATACCAGTACCGATAAATACACCGATGCGTTCCTTATCTTCCTTAGAAAGGTCCATATTCGCATCTTCAAAAGCCATTCTAGTAGCAGCAATGGCAAATTGTGTGTATTTATCCATGCGCTTAGCTTCTTTTTTATCGATAAAATCGGTCGGTTCAAAGTCATTTACTTGCGCTGCAATCTGCGCTTTGTATTCGGTAGGGTCAAAGTAGGTAATGCGTCCGATACCGGATTTACCCGCTAAAAGGCCTTGCCAAAATTTATCTTTGCCAATACCGATTGGTGACACCGCACCTAAACCGGTTATTACTACTCTACTTGCCAAAATATCATCACACCTCACGTTTAATTTACCTCGGCAGCTTCTTTAATCAATCGTGCAAATATTTCTTTTACTGGCAATATTTCCTTAATGGAGTGAATGTATTCACCAGCAAAAACCAATCCAGTTTCTACATCGCCTTGCTGAGCTCGTTCTAAGGAGCGAATAATGCAGAAATTGTGCTTGCAATTTTTCAAACAATTATCGCACTTCGCAATGGGAACGGAACCTTGCAAAATCTTTTCTGAGAAAGGATTGCGTACAGCACGTCCAGGCATGCCGACAGGACTGTGAATGACGACAATATCTTCTGGCTGAGCCTTCAAATAAAATTGTTTGAGTGCCGGAGCAGCATTGGATTCCTCACTAGCAGCAAACCGAGAACCCATCTGCACGCCATTAGCCCCTGCCTTTATCAATTCTACAATATCTTTACCAGTTAAAACGCCACCTGCTGCAAAGACGGGAATATCCACTGCTGCCCGCACTTCTGGAATGAGCTTGCGAACAGAAATATCGGTGCCGAGATGCCCACCAGCTTCTTTCCCTTCCACAACTACTGCCGTAGCGCCGAGATTTTGCGAAATTTTCGCCAATTTTGCCGAGGAAACAATCGGCACAATAGGTGTGTCCAATTCTTTACCTATTGCAAACATGTCGCGAGAGAAACCTGCCCCAGCGACAACCAAATCTATACCTTCAGTAACGGCTGTACGCACTAGGCTACTAAAACCTTTCGCGGCCACCATTACATTAATTCCAATCACGCCAGATGTCAAAGAACGCGCTAAGCGAATTTCATACTTCAATTCGTCATTTGTCATACCGGATGCGGCGATTAAGCCGATACCACCTTGATTGGCAACAGCGGCAGCAAGATTTGCTGTGGAGAGCCGAATGGCCATACCGCCTTGCATAATCGGTACTCGAACTATTTTATTGCCAATTTTTAGCTCCGGAAGCTTCAAAATAACTCCTCCATCCTTTCGCTTGTATCAGCTCCCGGAGAAGAAAACCTTCTCTGGGAGCTGAACGCTAAATCTTATTTGCAATTCTGGTCTATATAGGTTACAACATCTTGAACTGTTTTAATTTTTTCAGCTGCTTCGTCAGGAATTTCAATGCCGAATTCTTCTTCGAAAGCCATGATGAGTTCAACGATGTCGAGTGAATCAGCGCCTAAATCATCAATGAATGTTGATTCGATATTCACGTCATCAGCTTCTACACCTAATTGTTCAACAACGATATCTTTTACTCTATCAAAAGTTGCCATTAGTACTCACCTCCTTCCCTCGCAATATGTAGTATATTACATTACCATGCCACCATCAACATTGATGACTTGGCCGGTAATATAGGCTGCTTTATCGGAGGCCAAAAACAGGGCGACATTCGCCACATCTTCTGGAGTCCCCATCTTGCCCATCGGTATATCTGCCAAAATACCTTCTTTGGCCTTTTCTGGTAACACTGCCGTCATATCGGTAGCGATAAAACCAGGGGCAATAGCATTCACAGTGATATTGCGTTTTGCCAATTCGCGCGCCAAGGACTTAGTAAAGCCAATGACGCCAGCTTTAGCAGCTGCATAGTTAGCTTGTCCTGCATTGCCGGTCAAACCAACGACCGAGGACATATTAATGATGCGACCAAAACGCTTTTTCATCATCATTTTAGAAGCATATTTTGTGCAATTAAAAACGCCGGACAAGTTAGTATTCAAGACATCTTCCCAATCTTCTTGATTCATGCGAATAAAGAGGGTATCTCTGGTGATACCAGCATTGTTGACGAGGATATCGACTTGTCCGTATGTGTCCACCACTTTTTTTAACATGGCTTCTACAGCTTCAGCAGAAGCGATATCAGCTTGGACGATGATGGCTTCTCCGCCAGCATCTACAATCTGTTTTTGCACTTCTTCTGCCGCTTTCTGATTGCCGGCATAATTGATAGCTACTTTAGCACCTTCAGCGGCAAAACGCAAAGCAATAGCTCTGCCAATTCCGCGCGAAGCACCTGTAACCAATGCCACTTTTCCTTCTAAAAGCATTTTATACGACCTCCTGTAAATAATCAAGCATTTTTTGCAGTGAATCTATATCTTCCACATTTAATGTAGTCAAAGAACGATTGATGCGTTTATTGAAACCAGAAAGTACTTTGCCAGGGCCAACTTCCACGAAAGCATCGACTGCGAATTCCTGCATGGTAGCGATACAATCTTCCCATTTTACTGGCTGAGCAGCTTGTTTTATCAAGCTGGCACGAATTTCTGCTTCCGTCTTGACAATGCCACCAGTGACATTAGTAACAATCGGTATCTGCGCATCATGTAAAGTAATTTTATCCAATTCCAGAGCCAATTTTTCTGCAGCTGGTTGCATCAAAGTGCTATGGAAAGGAGCACTAACTGGCAAGAGAACGCACTTTTTAGCGCCAGCAGCCTTCAATTCTTCCATGGCTTTTTCTACACCCTCTACGGTTCCAGCAACGACCACCTGACCTGGACAATTAAAATTAACCGCTTGTACAGTATAACCAGCTTCATTAAGAGAAGAACAGGTGTCAACGATAATCTGACGGTCTAAAGCGATAATAGCTGCCATGGCACCGACACCAACTGGCACTGCCTCTTGCATGTACTGACCGCGTTTATGTACTAGATAGACGGCATCGGCAAAATCCATGACGCCAGCCGTAACTAAAGCACAATATTCACCTAAGCTATGTCCTGCCGTAATGACAGGTTTCACACCAGATTCTTCTAAAATTTTAGCAATGATAAGACTAACAGTCAAAATGGCTGGTTGAGTATTAGCTGTCAACTGCAACTGGTCAGAAGGACCGTTAAAGCACATTTCACTGATAGAATAACCTAGGCGTTCATCTGCTTCTTGAAACATTTTTTGGGCGAGGGGATATTTTTCGTACAAATCTTTTCCCATGCCAACCTTCTGCGAGCCCTGACCAGGGAAAATAAAAGCTAATTTTTTCATAATCTTCTCCTACTTATATTTTACTAAGTTGGGAACTGGCAAAAGCCGACGCGGAGAAACCATCCGCGCCACTTTGCAGTTTTCCTCATTAATTATGCTATCTAATGTGTGAGCAATGTATCTCATAATTAATAAGGAAACAAACAATACAAAATCGAGAGATTAACTGCTCTATTAAATCCTAAAATATCATTTTAGAGAATTTGTTGAGCGACATTATCGATAGTTTTCTGTACTTCACCGACAATATCTTGCATAATAGTAGCAACTGGTTTTATATCATTAAGCATGCCGGAAATTTGACCAATCATGACAGAGCCGTTTTCGACATCACCCTTATGAGTTGCCAAATTCAACTTACCGACACCTAACTTATCGAGTTCTTCTACACTGGCACCAGCTCTTTCTAATTCGGCAAATTTGCGAGTCAGTTTATTGGAAAGAACGCGAACTGGATGTCCAGTACTTCTGCCAGTAACTACGGTAGAACGGTCTCTAGCCTTCAAAACGACATTCTTGTAATTTTCGTGAGCAATACATTCTTGAGAAAGAACGAAACGAGTTCCCATCTGTACGCCACAGCCACCAAGAGCGAAGGCTGCTACAAGGCCACGTGCATCGCCAATACCACCAGCAACGATAACTGGTACGTCAACAGCATCTACAATTTGTGGTGCCAAGGTCATCGTGGTAATTTCGCCGATATGACCGCCACTTTCCATGCCTTCAGCAATGACTGCCGAAACACCTGTACGCACCAATCTCTTCGCCAAAGCAACAGAAGCAACTACCGGAATTACCTTGCTGCCAATTTCCTTCAAGGCAGGAATGTATTCGCCAGGATTACCAGCACCAGTGGTGATAACCGGTACTCTTTCGTCAATGACAACCTGCATTACTTCTTTAACAAAAGGAGACATCAGCATGATATTGACACCGAATGGTTTATCTGTCCATTGTTTCGTTTTTTGGATTTCTTTGCGCAACAAATCTGGTGGCATATGACCAGCGCCAATGATGCCCAGACCGCCAGCATTAGAAACAGCAGAAGCCAATTCTGCTGTTCCAATCCAAGCCATACCACCTTGTAAAATAGGATATTTGATATTCAATAAACGACATAATTTATTATTCTCAAACATATTATTCTTTCTCCCCAGTCCATTTTATTATACATGAACCCCAGGTAAGCCCTGCACCAAATCCAGCCAAGGCGATGATGTCACCTTTCTTAAAGGTGCCCTGCTGAGCGGCTTCTGCCAAAGCAATTGGCACAGAGGCAGCTGAAGTATTGCCATATTTATTGAGGTTGACAATGATATTGTCCATCGGTAAGGATAGCCGCTTGGACCCAGATTGAATGATACGGATATTGGCCTGATGTGGCACTAACCAATCTAAATCTGCCAGTTGTAAATTGGCCCTTTTCAAAGAGCGTTCCACGGTTTCTCCCATCACGGTAATGGAAAATTTGAAAACTTCTTTACCATTCATGTGTAAATAATGTAATTTATCCTGTACAGTTTTTTCACTAGCAGGTAAGCGGCTGCCACCAGCTGGAATATCCAGAGAATCGCCACCACTACCATCAGCACCAAGGTCAAAGGAAAGCATGCCATAGCCATCTTCTACCTTGCCATAAACAGCTGCGCCAGCGCCATCCCCGAAAAGGACACAGGTATTTCTGTCCTGCCAGTTTACCAAACGGGAAAGCGTTTCCGCTCCGATAACTAAAATCTTATCGTAGGCACCAGTTTCAATGAATTGTGAGGCGACAACTGAGCCGTAAACAAAACCAGAACAAGCAGCTACTAAATCAAAAGCGGCTGCATTTTTAGCACCTAATCTATCTTGCAAAACGCAAGCCGTGGAAGGAATGATGCGGTCAGAAGAAATGGTAGCGACAATAATTAAATCCAATTCTTCTGCTTTGACATGAGCCCGTTCTAAAGCTTCCTGTGCTGCCTTAAAGGCGAGGTCAGATGTTGCCTCTTCGGGAGAGACAATGCGTCTTTCCTGAATACCAGTTCTTTCTACAATCCATTCATTGCTGGTTTCCACCATCTTTTCCAAATCGAAATTGGTCAAGTGTCTTTCCGGTACACAATAACCCATTCCCAATATGCCGGCACTATTTTTCTTTATCATTGTTTACAAGTATCTCCTCTTGCTGTATATTTTGGCGGATACGTTCAACTACATTGCTTGCCACATAATCGCAAGCTACGCCGATAGAGCTTTTAATTGCCCGCGCGTCGGAACTACCGTGAGCAATGATGCAACAGCCATCTACTCCCAAAAGAGGAGCTCCGCCATATTCGGCATAATCTATCTGACGAGCAAATCTTTTCATAGTTGGAGCCAACAAGAGTGCTCCAATTTTAGCAATAAAACCACTTTTTTTCATGGTTTCCTTCAATAATTTAAAAAGAGTGGTCGCTAGACCTTCGGCAAATTTCAAAACGATATTACCGACGAAACCGTCACAAACGACGACGTCGAATTTGCCACTGGGAATTTCTCTTCCCTCCGCATTACCTTGAAAATTGATGGTCGTCAATCCTTCGAGAAGGGGGTAGGTACGCAAAGCCTGCTCGTTGCCCTTCGTCGCTTCTTCACCAATGTTTAAAAGACCAATGCGCGGTTTGTCTATTTCAAAAACGTATTCTGAATAGAGCGAACCCATTAGGGCACTTTGCACCAAATGTTTGGGCTTACTGTCGACATTAGCGCCAGAATCCATAAGCAAGGTCACGCCGTGCCCAGTTGGAATTGGCGTAGCAATCGCCGGCCTATCTATACCTTTGATGCGGCCGAGAATTAAAAGCGCTGTCGCCACTGCTCCTCCTGTGCTACCTGCAGAAATGACAGCATCACAGATGCCTTCTTTAACTAACTTTGTAGCTACTGCCATAGAGGAGTCCTTCTTCTTGCGCACAGCTGCTACTGGATGCTCTCCCATTTCAATGACCTCAGAGGCGTGTTTAATGCTTATTTTCTGAGCATTCCAACCAGGATATTTGGCTAATTCCGCTTCTAAAGCCGTCTTATCACCGACCAAAACAATTTCACAATCGTATTCTTTGCTGGCCGCCACCGCTCCCGCTACTATTTCTGTGGGAGCATAATCTCCCCCCATTGCGTCTAACGCAATTTTCATACATTTACCTCCGTAGGTAATTTTCCGCAATATTCAAATGTTTTTATTATCAATATGCCTAAGCAAATCGCAAGGCAAATCACAATATTTCGCCTAAAAAGAATTTTAATATAGCAACTATAAAAGTTGCTATATTAAAGCTCTTTTCCCTGCTCATCTTTTTGACATACTCCCCACGGCTAAAGCCGAGGGATTCTGGGATATTAGCGAACCTTGCCTACTGAAATAGCAGGTCTTACGAGTTCTCTCCACAATGGACAATGCCCTGCCCATTTTTATGATTAGATTTGTATGTTATCTTGCTCATGCTTATATAATAATGTGCAGATATATAACTTACAACTATATACTATAATCCACCTTAAATTGCTTACGCAAATTCGGTGGATATGCCTTATATCCCCATGCCTAAAGGAGGAGCTTTACGGCACTTGTGGGTAAATTATTGAAGCAAATTTTTTCCAATTCAGAAATATTTTGTCTCTCTAGTGGGAAAATATAAAAATAATGAGCAAGATATAAATAACCATATCTTGCTCACAAAGGATTATTATTCCGCAGAAATAACTTCTTTACCATCATAATAACCACATTCGCCACAAACATGATGCGGCATTTTCGGTTCATGGCATTGCGGACATGATACGAAACCTGGTGCTACTAATTTCCAGTTAGCGCGACGTTTATCACGACGAGCTTTAGACATTTTACGCTTTGGTACTGCCATCTAAAATACCTCCCTAATATCATCAACTATTTCTTTTTTTTAGACCAATCCTGCAAAGCACTCCACCTGATATCGATAGACGTGCGGTCGCATTCGCAGTGTTGCTCATTTAAATTAGCCCCACACTTACTGCAAAGTCCCTGACAATCTTCTCGACAGAGATTGCTGATAGGTTGAGCGGCAACAACAGTGTCATGAATTAAGGCAGAAATATCAATGATGCCATCTTGCACGCATTCTGCTTCTGCCGTGGCATCCAAAAGAAATGTTTCAGAAAAAATATCTTCTGTCTTTTTGTGAACTCGGCTTAGGCAATAATCGCATTGATATTCTTTTTCGTAAGTAATAGTCCCAGAAATAAGATAACCATCAGACTGTTTAGAGATTTCTCCCGTCACTACGAGTGGCGAAACAATCTCCGCACTATCCAATTTTAAATCTAAATCTGATGCCTTTACTGTCAAAGAAAAATCACGACTGTACTCACCATTTTCCAAGCCCGATAAAATAATTTTTTTCACTAATAAGCAACCTCGATTTATTGTAACAATAAGTATTTAATTTGTCAAACATTTTTTATTGCTTCCGGTATATAGAAGAATAAAAATCCATATTCCCTCGCTGAGCATTTGGTAAACAGAGCGTATATATATTGGTAGCTTTTATATCATAAGCAAACATTTTCTCCGCCAAACCTGGTGCAGTGGGCGATTTTATATTCTGTAAAGAGCGGTGACTAATCTTGTTCAAAAATGGATAGGTACCTTGTCTATTTCTTTTTAGATAGCGTTGACCACGCGGGGAAAAAGCGAGCAGGCGCAAATAAAGGGCCCCCACATTTTTAAATAAAGACAGTTCTCTTTTCGTAACGCCCACTAAAAGTTGCATAAAAGAACGTTGCAAGCGCGTATAGTGACAATTCTTACTCTTACAACGGACCAATAAATCATTCCAAGTGCCAGTGGTAAAAGCCGACTGCTGTATTTTCTCCGCCAGTCCGTCGCCACTTCCCAATATCTCTTGTATATCGGCAAGAGAGCTAGTCCTTAAAAGCCAAAAGATGGTTCGCTCTAAGTATTGAATGCGAGCGCCCCCGACCTGCTCGGCAAGAAAATTAACCGTCTCACGGGCAGCATAGTCTGGCATCACCTTTTTTAAAAAATTTGCTTGCCGCCCTGCATCTGGATTTTCGAAGATGAAATTTCTAATTCCCTGACCACTCGCCCAGCAACCAACCGAACGAGAAGAGTTATGCCCAATTTTTCCCGCCCGCACACACAAAAAAGGATGTAAATGGGGAGCGAAACGGTCCTTTGCTTTTAAATATTCCAAGGCCAAGACAGCATTAGGTTGACCACGAAGAATATCGCTGGCAAAAGAAAATTGACTTTCTAAAACATTCTGCCAGATAGAGGCGTAATTTTTACCAAATCCTACCCTTTTACGATACTCGCATTGCGCTTCACTAGAGTTGGCAAATTCTGCCAACTCTTCTAATTGTGTTAAGCAATCCGTTTCACAACCAAATGCCAGATAATCGATACCCGCCCTAGCTAACAAGCTAACACCGCCCCGCGCAAAGCCCTCCGCACTCTGCAAGGAAAAAACGACTGGCAATTCCAAAACTAAATCGGCCCCGCTTTCTACGGCAATCCTAGCCCGCAACCATTTAGGTAAAATTGCCACTTCACCGCGTTGCGTAAAATTGCCACTCATCGCCACGATGATTGTGCTGTCGGGAAAACGGTGACGAATAGTCTGTAAGAGATATGCATGGCCATTATGAAAAGGATTAAATTCTGCGATAACGCCAACCAGCGGAGCAGATTTGTGCTCACAAACAGATTTTCTCACCGCTTTTTCTTCACCACAGGTTGAATAACGATTTTTGTGCCTTCATTTTTTATCTTCAAAGTGTAATCCATAATACCAGACTGATAAAGATGTAGCTTTAAATCAAAAAGCGCCCTCTCTAACTCTTTTTGCTCTGTAAAAGATAAAGAATTGGCTTTATGTGCTACTTTTTTGTCTTCTTTTTGCTTAGCTAAGCCTTCTTTAGCATCGAATTCTCGCGCCAAATCAAAAAGAGAAGTGCTTTTTTCCTCTTCTTGTACACCTTTAAACATCTCGGCATCGGAAAGTCCCTTTTTTATTTTTTTCATCATTTTTTCCCAGCGCCCACACTAAGTTAATAATATTTAAGCAATTTTTAGTGCAGATACTGTCCTTTCTTTTATATTGTAACCATTTAGCTAATCATTACTTATCCTGCTTGTCCTTTTCATTGCCAAAATAATCGGCAATGACAAACATGACAAACGTGATACTGAGTAAAAA
>JAHHSQ010000038.1 GCA_020025135.1 Pectinatus sp. | reverse complement strand
TAACTTTCCATGGCACACCGCTAAATATATGAACTGGAAAATAAAACAACATCTGCAAACCATCTTACAAGGTGAAACTGGCTACAAGATTTTCCCTGTTGGCACTAGACTTTCTATTGCTTTATCATATCCCAATTATTACAATGTAGGTATGTCCAACCTCGGTTTTCACATTATTTATGAACAAATAAATAAACGCTCTGACACTTGTGCCGAACGATTTTTTTATCCGGATAAAGAATTGTCTCACCTGTACGAAAAATCTCATATGGCACTATCTAGCCTCGAATCACAACGCGCCTTATTGGACTTTCCCATCATCGCTTTTGCCATCTCTTTTGAACTAGACTATTTTCACGTTTTGGAAATGCTCAAATTGGGGCATGTACCGGTTCTTGCTTCAGAAAGAGGTGAAAATTATCCTCTAGTAATTGCTGGTGGCCCCTGTTCTACCTTCAATCCAGAGCCGTTGACACCATTTATTGATGCCTTTATCATCGGTGAAGGAGAGGAAACCATCAACAGTCTTCTCGATGCTTATCAAATGGCTTTACAAAAATCTCTTTCGCGCACGGAACTGCTTTTATCATTGGCGCAAATCCCTGGTATATATGTACCACGCTTTTACGAACACACCTACGCACCAGATGGTCTTTTACAAAAAATTACTCCCCATCCAAACGTTCCCACCCGCATTAAACGGCAGTGGGTTCAGGACTTAGATTTTTTCCCTTCTCACACCGTCATTACTAGCGAAAATACTGAGTTTAATTTTTACCTCTTAGAAACGGCACGTGGTTGTGGTAGACATTGTAGATTTTGCATGGCTGGCTATTGTTTTAGAAAGCCCCGTAATCGTCAATTAGAAACGTTAAAGTCATGTATAGATAACGTCCCCACCGGTAAAAAAATTGGTTTAATGGGAGCGGCTATTTCTGATTATCCGGAAATAGATGCCCTCTGCGAATATATTCAAGAGAAAGGGCACCCCCTTTCTGTGGCCTCTTTTCGCGCCGACAGTGTCACCCAGAAATTAGTTGATGCTCTCGCTAGAAGTGGCCAAAAAACTTTAACTTTGGCACCAGAAGCGGGCAGTGAAAAAATGCGCAATGTCATTAACAAAGGCATCACAGATGACGATATGTTTAAAGCTATTTCTATGGGTAAAAAGGCCGGTATTCAAAATTTTCGTCTCTATATAATGGTAGGTTTGCCTTATGAAAATGAGGAGGATATTGAAGCCATTGTCCAAATGGCCATCAAACTGAGAGAATACATGAATTCTCTCGGTGCTAAGGGGCGCCTTACCTTGAGCATCAATCCCTTCATTGCCAAACCGTTTACACCATTCCAATGGTTACCGATGGCAGATTTAAAAGCGACTGAACAAGCTATCAAATACATAAAAAAATCCCTACAGAAAATTCCCAATGTCTATGTCCTCTTTGAATCAACCCGCGAGACCTATATCCAAGGTATTCTCGCACGCGGTGATAGACAAATCGGTTCCGTTCTCTACAAAGCTTTTCTTGATGGGGGCGCACGCGCTTTTCGGCGCACTCTAAAAAAATCGGGTTTAAATGGTGATGATTATCTCTACCGCAAAAGAAATTTGCAGGAAATCTTGCCTTGGAGCGTCTTAGACATGGGTGTAAAAGATAGCTACTTCATACGCGAGTTAGAGATGGCTGAAAAACAAAAACGCACCATCCCCTGTTTCCCAAATTGCAAGCGATGTGGCGTTTGTTAATACTGAAATAAACAGTTAAAATATGCTATACTAGAAAGGATATAATGGTGAAATTACGATGGCACAAAAAATATTAGATACATTCTCCTTTCCTCTTTTTGCGCCCTACCAAGGACATATCACGGCAGCCATGTCTTGCCGGTATGGCGGACAAAGCGTCGCCCCTTACACCTCCTTAAACTTGGCTTTACATGTCGGTGACGATAAAGAAACTGTCCTTGCTAATAGACGTCTCTTTCTTCAACAATTTGATTTACACTTACAAGATGTCGTCTGCTGCGAACAGGTACATAAAACTAATGTCCATACCGTTACTGCTAGAGATAAGGGAAGGGGAAGTACAGACTTTAAAACCGCTATCAAAGATGTGGATGCGTTAGTTACCAATGAAAAGGGGATTGGCCTATTTCTCTTTTTTGCTGATTGTATGCCCATCTTTTTCTACGATTTCGTCCATTCCGCGATTGGCCTTGCTCATGCTGGCTGGCGCGGTACTGTTGCCGATATTGCTGGAAAAACACTGCACACTATGTCCATGAATTATGACACTAAACCGGAAGATTGTCTCGTCGCTTTTGGCCCTTCCATCGGCGCACATTCCTTTGTCGTAAGCGGCGAAACTACTCGCAGTTTTATGGCAGTAGCAGAGATTTGCCAAAATATTCCCGGCTGCGAAAAAATCATCCAAAAACAATCTGGTATATACCATGCTTCTCTTTACGACACCAACAAAGCTTTACTACTCATGCATGGTGTACCTGAGCATAATATCGGCGCTATTCCGCCTTGCACGTTCGAACAAAATGGTATGTTTTTCTCCTATCGGGCAGAAAATGCCCATACTGGACGCCAAGGTGCTCTGATATTTCTTCATTAATATTATTTAAATTCAAGGTGATTTTACATGATTAAAGAAAATTGGCAGAAAGTACAAGCAAATATTGCCACCGCTTGCCAAAAGCGCGCTCCTGAAATGGACAAAAAGGTAAAATTAATTGCCGTAACTAAAAATCATACCGTAGCAGAAATCACAGAAGTTCTCGATTGCGGAGCCATGGTCGTAGGGGAAAATCGTGTCCAAGAAGCTATGGAAAAATACGAATTGTTAAAAGACAGAGGTCTAGAATGGCACCTCATCGGCCACCTCCAGACTAACAAAGTAAAATATGCGGTCAAAATATTTGACATGATTCAATCTGTTGACAGCGAAAAATTAGCTAAAGCTATCAATAAAGAAGCACAAAAAATTGGTAAAGTTCAAGACATTCTCGTCCAAGTAAATTTGGTAAAAGAAGAAAGCAAAACCGGTATTTACCTAGAAGATTTACCCGCTCTTTTAGAACTAATTCCAACATTGCCAAACTTGAAATTATGTGGCTTGATGTTTATAGCCCCCAATTTAGAAGATTTAGAGCAGGTGCGGCCGCTCTTCAAACAGATGTATGAATTATTTGGCAAAGTAAAAAATATGCATTTACCAAATAGTGAAATAAAATATCTCTCCATGGGCATGACCCACGACTATCAAATTGCAATTGAGGAAGGAGCTAATGTTGTACGCGTTGGTACGGCAATATTTGGCCCGCGTAAATACTAATAATCATGAGTATTTTTAATAAATTCGGCAAAAAGAATGCCAAAGATAACTCTAATAGACAAGATAATTATTATGAAGATGAGGAATATATCTCTGAGGAATATGAAAGTGAGGAGAACGAAGAAGATTTGCCTCCCGACAATATTGTAGATTTTAAGACAGCTGCAGCTAACTTTACCTACAATAACGGTGGAAATAAAGAACGTCGCGTCATCATAATTGAACCTCAAGCTTTTGACGACGTTCAGCAAGTAGCCGACCACATCAAAGAAGACAAACCGGTTATCTTAAATTTCGAAAATACCGACACAGAAACGGCACAACGCATCGTCGATTTTGTCACCGGCGTGACCTATGCACTTTCTGGCAATATCAAAAAGTTATGTCAAAATATCTTTCTCTGCGCTCCGCACAATGTCAATTTGACATTTTCTTCCCCCCTATCTAAACAGCGTCGTGAAGAAACAGAACCAGAATTTCCTTGGCAAAAATAATCTACAAAAGAGGCGATATACAATGAAAATAGGAATTATCGGGGGCGGTGCCATGGCTACTGCTATTATCACGGGATTAGTAGCTAATGAAGTCTTACCGCGCGAAAATATCTACGTCTCCGAGCATAAAAAATTGCGTTGCCAATTTCTGATGGCCGAATTTGGCATTCACGCCGATACAAAAATAGATTCTTTTATCGATGATGCTGATGTCATCATCTTAGCGGTAAAACCACAAAGTGCACAGCAAACAATTACTGAAATACAACCGCGCTTACCAGAAAAGACTCTTTTAATCTCTATCATTGCCGGCATGACCTTAAATAGCTGGGAACAGTCTTTCCCCAATAACCCCATCATTCGCGTAATGCCCAATACGCCGATGGCAGTAGGTGCTGGCATGTCTGCCATAACCTTAGGAAGTAAAGCGAACAAGGAACATAGCAATATTGCCCTACAAATATTTGGTTCTGCCGGCAAAGCCATCCTTGTCGATGAACATCTTATGGATACGGTATCTGGTCTCTCTGGCAGTGGTCCAGCCTTTGTCTTTGTCATTATCGATGCTTTAGCTGATGCTGGGGTAAGAGGTGGCCTCAGTAGAGCGGCTGCCATCGAATTAGCTGCTCAAACTGTTTTGGGCTCTGCTAAAATGGTATTAGAAACTGGCAAACATCCTGCCGAACTACGTGATATGGTCACTTCCCCAGCTGGTACGACCATTGAGGGAATTGCCGTCATGGAAGCACGTGGCGTACGTGGTGCCATGATAGACACCGTAAAAGCGGCCATTGAAAAATCGCAATCCATGGGGAAAAAATAATTCCCAACTAAAAAATGTGGAGAATTCACCAATGAACGAAAGAGATAAACTAATTCGCTTCTATAAAGGTACAGAAGGAGAAGAAACTGTAATTCGCTTACTAGATTTAGCAGAAGCGGTGCGCAAAACTGGCAAATTTCGCACCAGCAATTTTCTCGACCCTTTTGGACAAGAAATCGCTGAAGTCGTAGCAGCCAATTACGATTTACACTTGGATTTCGACGGCGGTTATGAAGGCGCAGAAAGAAAATGTGCTATTTTCAGCGATATTAACTTTCTCGGCAAATATCAATCTAGTCTCAAACTCATCACGGCTCTATGGAACGAACAATTTGCCCGCCTATCACACCGAGATGTGCTCGGTGCTTTGATGGGTTTAGGTATTGACAGACAATATATCGGCGATTTGTTGATTTCACTTGGACAAGTCAATATCATCTGTACCGGAAAGATAACTGATTTCATTTTAAATAATTTAACCTCTATTGGTACCGCCAGAGTAAATTGTTCTTATGGCGATATCACTACTCTTTTGCCCCGCGAAGAAAAATTTAAGGAGATTTCTGCAACTGTTGCTTCTTTGCGGCTAGATTCCGTCGCTGCCTCTGGTTATGGTACCTCGCGCAGCCGTATGTCTGCTGATATCGCTGCCGAGAAATTAAAACTGAACTGGCAACATACCACTAATCCAGCCCAAACCGTCAAGCAAGGTGATGTTATTTCTATGCGTGGCAAGGGACGTTTAGAGGTTACAGAAGTGCGTGGCAAAACTAAAAAGGGGCGTATTTCTTTGCGACTAAAGAGATACCTATAAAAACTATGTTTTTAATCTGTATTATTGCTATCGTCATCATCGACCAATTAACAAAATTATATATTCAAACGACAATGACTCCTGGAGAAAGTATTCCCATAATTCCGGATGTATTTCACATCACTTACGTACAAAATCCAGGCGCGGCATTTGGCATTTTAGAACATCATCGCGTTCTCTTTGTTTGTATCACGCTCTTCATCTTAACCGTGT
This sequence comes from Pectinatus sp., assembly GCA_020025135.1. Lineage (GTDB taxonomy): Bacteria > Bacillota > Negativicutes > Selenomonadales > Selenomonadaceae > JAHHSQ01. Next base: position 6,693 of record JAHHSQ010000038.1, on the reverse strand, counting down.
TTGTATACTCGTATTCTCATATCAAACTTTGGCCGTTTAAATTGCGTTTGGGCGTAGCTGTCTTAATTGGCGGTGCCATTGGCAATCTCATCGACCGCATTAAAGATGGCTATGTCGTCGATTTCTTTGATTTTCGCTTTTGGCCGGTCTTTAATATCGCGGACATTGCCATTGTCAGCGGTGTTTTTATCATCATCTATTATCTATTAATTAAAGGAACCACAGAAAATTGACTAAGGCTCAAACTTTTATTGCCGACAAAATAGAACGGCTGGACAGTTTTCTCAGTCATAAGATGAGCGAATGTTCTCGTTCTAGCATCCAAAAACTCATTTTAGCTGGTAATATCACCGTCAATGCTTGTTTAAAAAAGGCAAATTATAAACTAAAAATCGGCGATACTATCTCGGTAAATCTACCTCCCCCCCAGATGCTCGATTTACCTGCCGAAAATATTCCGCTGGATATTCTCTATGAAGACAGCTCCATGTTAGTGATAAATAAACAGCGTGGATTAGTCGTTCACCCTGCTCCACATTTATACACCGGCACATTGGTCAATGCCCTACTTTATTATTGCCCGCATGAGCTATCAGGAATAAATGGTGTCATTCGCCCTGGCATTGTTCATCGCCTAGATAAAGACACCACTGGTGTCATGGTAGTAGCTAAAACAGATACTGCCCATTTAAATTTAGCAGAGCAAATCGGCTCTAAACGGGCAATTCGCACTTACTTAGCTCTAGTCCAAGGTATTATCAGAGAAGAAAATGGTCAAATTGACAAACACATTGGGAGGCACCCCCTAGAACGCAAAAAAATGGCTGTCGTCAGTCCAGAAAAGGGTAAAAATGCAACTACCCTATTTCGCGTATTAAAACGTTATCCACAAATGAATTGTACGCTAGTAGAATGTCGTCTCCTCACGGGACGCACTCACCAAATTCGCGTACACATGGCTTCTATCGGTCATCCACTTATCGGTGACCCCGTTTATAAAAAAACTCATTCCGCCTTGGATAAACGCATCACAGGACAGGCACTTCATTCCCATACCTTAACTCTCCAACATCCAGAAACGGGAAAATTAATGTCTTTTACAGCTCCTCTGCCGAATGATTTACAAAAATTGCTCAATTATCTGGATTGTACCTTGAATTAATGTCTGTGTATAAAAGAAAGGATTTTCCTGCTATGGATAAATTGCTATTAGATAAAGAGGCAATGCGTCGTGCCTTAACCCGCATCGCTCACGAAATAATCGAAAAAAATAAAGGGGTAGAAAATATCGTTTTGGTAGGCATTCGCACACGCGGTGTCCCTCTTGCTGAACGCCTAGCAACGCTCATTCAAAAATTTGAAAATACCAAACCGCCAGTAGGCTCCCTCGATATTACCCTGTACCGAGATGATTTATCACGCTTAGATTACCAACCAGTAGTCCATGGTACTTCCTTACCAGTGGATATCACTGATAAAACAGTCATCCTAGTTGATGATGTGTTATACACTGGTAGAACTATCCGCTCGGCCTTAAACGCTCTAACTGATTTAGGCAGACCGACTTCCATTCAAGCGGCAGTACTAGTCGACCGTGGACATCGAGAATTACCCATTCGCGCCGATTACGTTGGGAAAAATGTGCCTACTTCTAGCAAGGAAATTATCAATGTAAAAATCGAAGAAATCGACAATGCGGAAAATGTCGTCATCGCTTCACAAAAATAAGCAATGCTCAAAAAGAGGCGGGAAACAATAGTTTCCCGCCTCTTTTTTTTCCCTTTTCTTTATTATTATATTGGACTATATTTATCTCAATTCTACAAAAATCATGCATCAGCCTTGGCTCTACCTGATGCTATTTCCTTCATGATAGAATCATTATCTTGTTGTTTCAATTCCCGATAACAGTAGCCAGGAATAGTAGTATCAAAATGACAAATAGATAAGTACGGACAGTATTCACAAGGCGTTTTCTCCTGTAAACGATATGGTTTTATCGTAATTGTCCCCGTCACAATATCCTGTCCTGCTTGGCGCAATGATTCCCCAATATAATCTAGCAAAAGAGCAAACTCCTCTTTAGTTTTTACATAGGCTATATCGCGCTTACTTACACTGCCATCTTTATTAAAATGTACTTTGATATAAGAAATGGAATCATCAATTTTTTGAATCACGTCACTATCTGCTAGCAACCAACCAGACATCTGCATCTTTTTATTCAATTCCTTAGCTAACTCTGCTTCTGTCATGCGTCCGTCAAAACTCATCAAAGTAGTACGTAGATAACAATACAAAACTCCTGCCGGCAAAGACTGTTCTTTCGGCAAAGCATTTTGTACAGCTAACATATAGGTCAATAGTTGCAATTTCAAGCCATAATACACTTCTAACAAGTTTATCGTAGTTTGTCCCGTCTTATAATCAATGACCAAAATATAGCCATTTTCATTTTCCTTATCTATGCGGTCTATCTGCCCTGTTATTTCTAAACGCATCTTGCCTGACAATTTGTAAACTAGTGGAGGGAGAGCTTTCTTTCCCTTGCCAAATACCTGTTCTACGGAAACGGTTTCAAACTGACTGTGCTTAGCAAAATCACACAGACGGGCAATCGCTTCATTGGCCGTCTTTTGTAAACGACGCAATAAATGTTGATACTGCCTAGAGCTAGAAAGGATATCATTACCTATTTGACGTGCTAATTTAGCCACAATTTCTGTACAAATGGCCTCACGTTGCTCACTTTTAATATCGCGCCAAGTCAATCCTTTTTCTAATAAAGTCGTGCTAAAAGCCCGCATTGTTTCATGCAATAACTGTCCGCGTTCCGGCGCAGCAAACGTATATTCACGCCGTTCCGTAAGACGCAGAGCATAGTCCGCAAAATGCTTAAATGGACAACTATTAAACTCTTCTAAGCGCGTTATACTACCGTATAACGCGTTGCGCTTGGTATATAATCTTTTGGCTAAATCAGAGGAAATCTGACTAGCTGGAGCAGTAGCAAAAAGACCATCTAAGAGATGAAAAAATTCTTTCTGCCACTTTTCTTGAGTGAAAAACCAATTCTGTAAATGACACTGTAAATGCTCCATACAATGCTAATTGTTCACAGGAAAACGCTACTTCCCCTGCGGTTCTATTAGAACTCCTTGCCATTTCTGACAAGCACAGACTATCTCTTCTCCCCTGCCAAAGCATTGGGCAAAATCACTTCGATACGCTTATACCTACTTCCCTTCGGAATAGTCGTTGAACCCTTTCCTTTTCGGAATTTGGCTGCTGATTGCCGATTTACATAGTACATAGGATTTAACCATCTACCATCCAGTTAATTTTTTCTGTTTTCACTGCCAAAGCGTTTATTCATTTTTCAAAATTACGCGGTGGCCCAACTGGCTTTACGGGTTCCCAGCAATTCAATTTCTCTACTTTCTGGCAAATCGCACTAGTTTCCCAATGTGTTTACTAACGAACTTTTAGCTAGTTCGCAATTTCAATAAATATTTAACCAGAAAGGAGCAATGCGTTTTGTTTCTCGATACTGCCTTAAGGCTGTACTCAGATAAGAGAGCGTACGCTTCGGAATGGTGACACGGCGTCTCTCACTTTCCTCTGTATAGTTTTCTAGTAGTACCGTCGTATATTGCCCCTTGCTCAAGGGCAAACATTTTTCTATTTTATTAAAAAAGGCCGACCGATTTAAAGCCTTTCCTTCTCCATCGGCCAACGCATAAGAAAGAGTCAAACGCGTGCTTGGCAAGGTACATGCTTTATATAGCAAAAAATTTTCAAAGAATTGCGTCTTCATAGCACCTGGCGACAATTCAATGCCTTGCTCTTCCAAGTGTAGACGGTCATATTCGCTAAACAAAGTTCCCTCGGCCGTCTTACCAGGAATTATGCCCTCATTTACCCCTAAAATATAGATACTTTTCTTATTTTCCAAACTATTCGTATCAAAAGAAGCAATGGTCACGTAATCAAACCCCGGTGGAATGAGCGATATTTCCAAATTTTCTATGCCGTCATTCAATACTTCAGCATATACCTGCCGAGAGATTGGCACATCACCACAAGCTTCTACAATCTGGTCAAACAAGCCAATGATATCATTCCAAATCTGTGCTTGTTCATTGGCTAATGCCATCTCTCCTTTTTCCTCAGCGCGCTCTTGTTCCGCCAATAATTTATCTGGCACTTCTAAATAAAGCAAATAATCATACAGTGCCTTTGTCAAAACGGCAGCATCTGTCTGATTATTTACAGCTTCAGAAAGCTGTAATAAAGGCGTTATCACACGCTCTCGTATCTCATTTACTTTATCGAGCAAACTTTTTTCTTCCGCCGATAATTCTGGTGTTGCAAAATTTCTTTGGCGATACTGCCAAACTTCCTGCCATTTTTTCTTACCACGAATACCATGTGCCAAGATATAGTTCTCTAATAAATCAATTTCATCTGCCTGAGCAGGGAAAAAACCCGTTTTAAAGGCACGAATTAAAGGCTCATATTGCCAATTCTGCAAGGCTTCCAGCGTAGAACGCAACAACTCTGCCAAAGCATGATGCGTAAAAGGACGTTTTTCATCATTAAAAAACGGTATCTGATAATTACTTAAAACAGCTTCTAAAAGGTGCGTATAACTTCCTTCGCGGTAAACAATACCAATATCCTTATAACGATACCCTTCTTCCCGGCAAAGGCGAATGATATCTATGGCGACATGCTCTACCTCTAAACGCTGATTAGCCGCCTCCACCAGTTTAACTCCCTCAGCGCTATCGCCTCGCAAAATGGGATAGGAAAATAATTTGTCAGCAATGGAACGCAATCCACCTGTCAAAAAACGATGTGGCTTAGAAAGGTATACAACTTCGTATGGTAACTCGTGTTTCTTAGCTAACGCAAATAAATCCATCAAGGTGCGATATTGTTGATGAAACAGGGCCGTTAAAACACTGTTTTGGCCGCGCCGATAATCATCTATACAAACGGTTATCTGCACATCACGGGCCAAAAGTAATATCTCTTCTAACAAATTCATTTCTTGCGGATTAAAAAACACAAAGCCATCTACAAATACTTCCGCATCTTGTAACCAAGTAGATTTAACCAATTTTTCTCGGCTAATATTCAACATATCTTCTGTGTCTAAATATTTTTTTTCAGTTGTTTGCAAAAATTGTCTATCTGTTATGTTCACCTAAAAACGTTAATTTTAGGCAGTTAATCGCTTAACTTCTCATATTTTCACCTGAGCACAGACTATATCTTCATCTCCTACGAAGAGCCGTCCGCTTCGGATGACTGCATCCTACTCCTATTTTGGATAGTCGTTGAACTTTTCCCTCTTCAGGACTTAGCTGCTGATTGCCCATTTAATGGCACTTAGAATTTCTTCCTATGCTATCTAAACTATTGTTTCTGCTTTCGCCCCGACAAGACACTATTTTTCAAATGTTATTATGGGTGTTTAGCTTTAGGGCGTTCCAGCAATTCAGACGGAACTTTCATACAAATTACTTTGTATGCTTACTGTATCAATTACAATAAGATGACAATATCTGCTATTTTTTTCTGCAAGGCCTTATCTGCTAATTTTTCTGCAGCCTCTTGCAGTTCATCTGGCGTAATGCCATATGTTTTTAGTTCCTTGATTACTTCGGCCAAGGCAGTCGTAAAATGTCGCTGCTCAATAGCCTTGCGTAACACGCTTAATTCTCTTTTATGCTCGCTGACGATACGCCGCAAAAGTAAATTTTTTCCAACATCAGAAAGATGGGGCTTCAGCGCTCCACCTTCTAAGTTTAAGAGGGTATAACAAAACCGCCTGAAGCCATAGATAAACGCCCGCGTAAAACCACCCTCATTTTCTAACATGACCGCTAACTGGCGTTCTATCTGAAATGTCATATGCTCTGGCAGTAGCAAAAATATATTGTTTTTTGCCTGTTTATCCAACAAACGCTTTTTAATTTCTTCCAAGCAATATGTGGTTTTGCCAGTACCGGCAGTTCCCAATATAAATTTCAGCATCTTGCTCCTCCATTTCTTCAAATTTAGCATAAATTAATTATAACATTTCACTACTTTTGCAACTTGACATACTCCCAAAATAAATTCGTGAGATTCTAAGATACAAACGAAATAGCCTTTCATAATTTTTTCTAAGAAGTGTCCATCTATGATATAATATATTTCATAGATGGACACTTCTTGTGTTGAGCAGTCTGCATTTCCTTTGTCGGGTAAGGGCAGACTGCTTTTTTATTTCGTTATTTCGGCATAAACCTTTTTTATTCCCATGATAACAACATCTGTTTTAGTCATTTGCAACTTCTTTGCACATTCAATCAGCATATTAGATTCGTCTATACTCATGCGGATTCTTGTTTGCACAACACGGGGATTATCAGTAGGTCTGCCTAATTTCGTACCCAATATATTCACCTCTCTTTTTGATTACACTAAAACAATAATATTTGTGTAACCTAAAGTCAAGATGTTTTTTTGTCGCCCTCGAAAAAATCGCTTAGCCTTTGCTAAGCGGTCATTTTTATTTAGTGATACTAAAAATTTTTCCATATTTTTGAGCAAAAGAAAAGCCCTATGTTTCCATAAGGCTTTGTTTAGTCCTCAATGTATTTGGTTAGCTGAGGGTAATCATTGCTCACACCAGCGCAT
>JAHHSQ010000037.1 GCA_020025135.1 Pectinatus sp. | reverse complement strand
TGCCAATGGAAGTTATCTCGCTGATTAGCTACTTTTTTATGCAGTCTTGCCAAGGCAATCCTTGCCTAAATGCGGACTTACTTTCGCCAAGCATTTAATTTGTCCTCCCAGCTTGCTTCATCTAACACGGGAATATCCAAGGCCTGCGCCTTTTGCAACTTACTGCCGGCTTTTTCTCCAGCAAGCAAATAATTCGTTTTCTTTGAAACAGCATTGGCAACCGTTCCGCCCAAACTTTCAATTTCCGCCGTCAAATCCGAGCGCTTATACTTATCAAACGTACCCGTAATGACAAAAGTTATGCCCTTCAAAGGCAAATTTTTTTCATCATCCGTAGAAATATCCATAGTCATATTGACTCCATTATCGCGCAATACTTCTAGCAATTTCCGATTCTCCGGTCGTTGAAAATAGTGATAGATATACTTAGCACTGATAGGACCGATTCCATCTATGCTTGCCAGCTCTTCCATGTCCATTTGTGCCAAATTATCCAAGGAATGAGCTACTGCCAAAAGTTTTTGAGCCATCACTTTGCCAACTGTAAAAATTCCCAGACCAGCGAGAAGCCGCCAAGCTGGATTTTGCTTGGATTTTTCAATTTCTCCCAAGAGTTTGTCGGTATTTTTCTCGCGTCCTAACAATCCCTCTGCAATAAGTTTCTCTCTCTGCAAGTACAAGCGATAGATATCGGAAATATTTTGCAAATAGCCATTAGTGTGCAACTGATGTAAATAGCGACTGCCAAAACCCTTGATATTCATCGCATTTCGCCCCACAAAATTCATCAGCGTTCCTTCGATGACGGCTGGGCATTGCGGATTTATACAGCGAATATCAGCGGTATTAGCTTCGCGTATCGCCGGCTCTTTGCAGACTGGACACTCTAGAGGAATTTGGTAAGGCTTAGCATCAGGTGGCCTTTTTTCGAGCACAACTCCCTTCACCTTAGGAATAATTTCTCCCGATTTATATACAGTGATAGTATCACCTAGGCGAATGTCTAAGGCCGTAATAAAATCTTGATTGTGCAAGGTCGCTCTTTCTACCTTAGTACCACTCAAATTGATTGGATTAAACACTGCCGTGGGCGTAATTCTACCGGTACGCCCCACAGATAATTCTATTTTTCGTAAAACTGTGTCTTTCATTTCCGGTCTGTACTTATAAGCGATGGCCCATTTGGGAACTTTTGCCGTAGCACCTAATACTTCACGCTCCGCAAGACTATCCACTTTGATAACCGCCCCATCGATATTGTACGGTAAAGACTCACGCCTTGTATTAATCTCTTCTATCTCCTGTAATATAGCTATGATATCTGAGCGTGGTACACTACTATTTACCACAGAAAAACCAGCTTCACGCAGATATTGCAAGGATTCACTATGTCTAGAAAATTTTCTGCCAGTGACCTTTTGTACATTAAAAGCCAAAAAGGACAATTTTCTTTGCGCCACTACCTTACTATCTAATTGGCGCAATGTCCCAGCCGCACAGTTTCTAGGATTGGCAAATAATTTTTTACCCGTTTTCTCCTGTTGTGCATTGACATTTAGAAATTCTGCCTTGCTCATATAAACCTCGCCTCGCACTTCTAAATAAGGAAGTGCTTCTGGCAAAGAATGAGGAATTCCCGCTATATGAAAGGCATTTTCGGTCACATCTTCTCCCGCGATAATTCCATCGCCACGCGTGATAGCCGCAGTTAAACGGCCCGCCGTATAGCGCAAGGCCAAAGATAGACCGTCAATTTTTTCTTCCACCACAAATTCCACATCTGGCAAAACAACCTGTTTTTCGCGAACAAAATCTTCTACAGCACTTTTCGTAAAAACATCCTGCAGGCTCAACATCGGCACATCATGAGCCACCAATTTTCCCGCGGTTCGCTTGGCCTGCCCACCTACGTGCTGTGTAGGTGAATCCGGAGTAACAAGCTCTGGATGAGCGGCTTCCAAATTTTGCAATTCTTCTAAAAGGCAATCGTATTCATAATCAGATATTTCGGGAGCATCCTCATTATAGTAGAGATTGTTATGATAACGAATAATGTCTCGCAAGGTATTTATTTTTTTCTCTATATCTGCCGTCATTTACTTTTCTTCCTATATCTTTTTTAGGGGAGCATATTTTTGCATGACCTTTTTTAAGCCGACAGTGGAAAAGACTATACTGAGTTGCACCTCTTCGCCACTACCCTGACGCGCCACAATGGTTCCCTTGCCCCATTTCACATGTTCTACCTTATCGCCAGGACGCCAGTTGATACTCAAATCAGGTTTTACTGCACCAGTATTATTTACGGGTAAAGGTGCGATTTTTACTTTTGGCATACTGTGGCGCGGTTTGTTATACGAATTTATAGCAACGGTATAACGGGGACGTTCATATTCGAGATATTTATCAGGAATTTCAGCGAGAAAACGAGATGGTTTACAATTATTCGTCCGACCATAAATAGTGCGACTTTTAGCATAGGTCAGATAGAGCTGTCTCTTGGCTCTGGTAATACCGACATAGCAAGCTCTCCGCTCTTCCTCCATCTCCTTATCGCTAAGGAGAGTGCGCGCATGCGGAAAAAGTCCTTCCTCCATGCCAACCATGAAAATAAGCGGATACTCTAACCCTTTCGCCGTATGCAAAGTCATCAAGGTGACGCGGTCATCACTCAAGTCAGCATTATCTAAGTCGCTGACCAAAGCCGTCTGACTGAGGAATTCTTCTAGCGTAGCTTGCTCACCTTTTTCTCGCATAAAATCGCGCGCTACACCGATTAATTCCTGCAAATTGGCAATACGCTTTTCGTTTTCTACTTTCCCCTCCTCTTGCAAAGCCTGCAAGTAACTAGTATGCTCTAGCACGTACTCTATAAGGTCATCTAAAGGCAATTCTACCTGCTTAGCGAGAAGGTCAAAAAACATTTCTGAAAATTTTTCCAAGGAATTTTTCGTCCGCGTGGAAATGCCATCAATCGCTACTGCCGAACTGATAGCCTCTAAAAGACCAATATGTTCCTGAGCAGCATAATCTTCTAGTTTTTGCAAACTAGCTGCTCCAATACCACGCTTGGGAACATTAATAATTCTGAGCAAATTCACCTTATCTGCTGGATTATAAATGAGGCGCAAATAAGCGAGAACATCTTTAATTTCTTTTCTATCCTGTAATTTAAAAGCTTTTCCTAAAGGATATAAGCCTTTAAAATTTGTTCACAGGTAATCGCTACTTACCTGCAGTTCTCCTAGAACTTCTTTAGCTTTCACTAAAGCACAGACTATATCTTCTCCCTCGCCACATTGCGTTAGGGCGAAACTACTTCGGCACGCTTGTGCCTACTTCCCTCAAGAGGAATAGTCGTTGAACCTTTTCCTAGTACGGAACTTGGCTGCTGATGAGCGATTTTACAAGCACTTAGGATTTGACCATCTGCCATTTGACTGCTTCTTTCTGCTTTCGCCGCCGTCGCGCCTACCGTTTCCGATTGCGCTGTGGCGCAGTCAACTTTACGCCTTTCCAGCAATTCAGTTTCTTTGTTGGATAATACATTACCGCTACGTACTAATTTCTCAATACGCTTACTAGTAAGGCAATCGCATTCTATACGACTGTCTATTCAATAAAATTTTAAACCGCCTACAATAGTATATGGTATTGCAGCTCGCATCAAGGCTTCTTCGATGACACGCGATTGAGCATTAGTGCGATAGAGAATAGCCACATCATTGTAGGGAACATTAAAGAGTGTTTTCTGTTTTAAAACATTGTCGGCGACAAAACGCGCTTCCTCGTGTTCTGTCATCGCTTCATACACTTTTATTTTTTGCCCCACCGCATTATCTGTCCACAATGTCTTGCTAGGGCGCTCTACATTGTGTTCAATTACGGCATTAGCTGCCTGCAAAATAGTCTTTGTGGAGCGATAATTCTGCTCCAATTTAACCACTTTGGCCTGTGGATAATCGCGTTCAAAATTCAAAATATTGCTTATATCTGCTCCGCGCCAGCCGTAAATAGATTGGTCAGCATCCCCTACAACGCAAATATTATGGTACTTTGCCGCTAAAATTTTGGCCAAGCGGTACTGCGTTCCATTGGTATCTTGATATTCATCAATAAGCAGGTAATGAAAGCGATTCTGGTATTTTTCTCGTATTTCCGCATTATCCTCTAAAAGTTCTACTGCCACATAAAGCAAATCATCAAAATCCAACGCATTATTCGCCAGGAGATACTGCTGATAGGCTTTGTAAACTTCTCCCACTTTTTGCTCGTAAAAACTGCTAGCATTTTGCAAAAACTCTGCTGGCGATAACATCATGTTTTTGGCATTAGAAATTGCCGCCTGCACGCTATAAGGAGCATATTGCTTATCATCTAAATTAAGTTCTTTTAGACATTTTTTCACGACTATATTACTGTCACCACTGTCATAAATGGTAAAATTTTTATTGTAACCGTGAAAACCCTCTATTTCAAAGCGCAAAAACTTAGCACAGAACGAGTGAAAAGTGCTCAACCAAATCTGCTGTGCTGCTGGACCAATCAATTTTTCTGCTCGTTCTTGCATTTCCAAAGCAGCCTTATTGGTAAAGGTAATGGCCAAAATCTGCTTGGGCTTAACACCTTGCTCCAACAGATAAGCAATTTTACAAGTCAAAACCTTGGTCTTACCTGAACCAGCTCCAGCCATAATAAGCAAAGGTCCATCAGTAATTTCCACGGCCTTGCGCTGTGTATCATTTAATCCTTTTAATATATCCATGTACAAAGGGCCCATTGCCATGCATCAATGTGCCCCGTCCTCCTTTAAACACCGAAATAACACTATCGGTCGCAAGAAGCGATTGCCAAAAATAATAAAACCACTGCATTAAAAATACAGCGGTTTTATTTAAGAACAGTGCTTTTGCGCCATGTGCGCACTAAAGCGAAGCACTAGCAACCGCCAAATAAAATCCCTTACACCGACGGTCTCTTCATTTCAAAAATAAATTTCTCGTCACAGTTGTACATCTAAATAATCTAGTTTAGTTAACTATAGACGCAACTACTTAAACCTTAACCGTGACAAACTTTTTTTACTGCTTCCGTTACCTGCGGAATAATCTGTTTCTTTCTAGAAAGAACACCTGGTAAATATACCTGACAGCCATCTGTAATGTCCTTATGGAAAGCTTCCATAATAACGGCTTGCGGTTCACCAACAAATAACAATGTCGTCGCTTCTTTTAAAATATTGGTAACCATCAAAAGATACATGGCATAATTGCCGTCTGTGCAGCTCTTTTGCATAGTCGCCAAGAGGCCATCACGACGCGCCAAAATAGCTTTATCATCCATAACTGATATTTGGCTGACTAAAATTATTTTGCCATCAATAGTAAATTCCTTCATATCGTATTTGACGATTTCTTCATCTTTTAAAGAGCCAACATCAGAACCAGCTTTTAAAAGTTCTAAACCGTATTTTTCCAAATCGACACCAGCTATTTCTGCCAACAATTCAGCCATTTTTTTATCTACTTCCGTGCAAGTTGGAGATTTAAAAAGCACTGTATCAGAAATGATGGCTGAGAGTAAAAGTCCGGCTATCTGTTTCGGAATTTCTACTTTATTTTGCAAATATAATTGTGTAACAATTGTACAAGTAGAGCCGAGGCGGTCAATATGGGCAAATAATGGTTCTGCTGTCTGAATTCCGCCCATTCTGTGATGGTCTATGATATCGGTAATCTGTGCTGTTTCAGCTCCGTTTACCGCCTGTACCATTTCATTGTGGTCGACAAGAAGTAATTGTACGCGTTGAGCAGTGGATAGACTTTCTGCCGTAAGTACGCCTAGCAGTGCGCCGTCGTCTACTACTGGATAAGTTTTATAACCTTTTTCATCAATAGTTGCTTTTACATTGCTGAGCAGTTCTTCCACATCAAAGCTGACAATATTTTTTTCCATAACATCTTTGACTGTGATATTTTTATCAATCTTAATTTCTTTAACCGCTTCTTTAGCATCTAAACCTGCAAAATAATGTTTCGCAAAATCGCCCACTGTAACAATACCGACCAAAGTTTCAGCACTATTTAAAACTGGTACTGCCTTAAAGGCATTTTGTTTCATGATTTGCCACAATTCACACAAGCCATCATCTTCATGAATAATTGGTGAAGAAGTAATTTCTATATCGCTGATTCTAGGATAAACATCTTCCACTAAATCTGGAGCTGGCACTGAAAAATAATCGAGGGCAAATTGGGTTTCTTTATTCACTTTTCCAGCACGAGCTGGCACGACATGAACACCCAATTCTTTTTTCAAATGAGCGTAAGCAACTGCGGCACAAATGGAATCTGTGTCCGGATTCTTATGACCAATGACATATCTCTTTTGTTCTTTTTGCATAATTTGCGCTGTAATAATACAGCTAACCACCTTTCACCAAAAATTTTTTCATATATGAGAACTGAATCCACTGAAAAAGCTGCGGATTCGAAAGAAATTTACCGCCTAAATATTCTATCTAAGCTCAATAAAAGCTCACATAGATGGGCCGAAAATCCCCTATGACAAAAAAATACCGTCAATAATGAATAAATAGTATATTTTTTCATTATACTATATTTAAGCGCTTTCGTATAGCCTAATTTAATATTATTCTCCCTCAAACTTGCCCTTCTTCAGCACAACCTTTCGTTTGAATAAAAAAGCATTTTCTCACTACCCCAAGACCACAAGAAATCTTAATACTGCTATTTTAATTACTTGACGAATTCCTAGTAATACGATAATCTTAATATTCAGCACCCATAAATTGTGTCAAGATTTAACGATTTCTCTAGACAGCACGAGGCCATTAAATGGCCTTCTAAATCCATCTTGCCAAGATAAAGGAGGAAATGGTTGCTCTTTAACAACAACCAAAAAAATGCACATTCAAGTCCAAAAAGAACATTTCAGTAAAATAATCCGCGCCATCAGCGAATTTTCGCTCATTCAAACTGGCGACAATATTCTCATTGGTCTATCTGGTGGAAAGGACAGCCTACTTCTCACTTACCTATTAAAATTAGTTAAGGAGCGCTTCCACAAAAATTTTCATCTGGCTGCTATCACCATTGATGCCCAGTTTTCAGATGATTTTCCCATCCACAAACTACAAAAATTTTGTGATGATTTGCAGATACAATTTTATGCCCATGCCGTCAATATTAAAGAATTAATTGCTAATTGCGATAAGAACCCTTGCTTCACCTGCGCTTATTTTCGTAGAGCAGCCATCAATAATTTTGCCCACAAACATGGTTTTAATAAGGTTGCCTACGCACACCATCACGACGATTTAACAGAAACTTTTCTCCTCAATCTGTTGCAAAGTGGCCAACTAAAAACTTTTTTACCCAAAACATACCTAAGTAAAACAAATGTTGAAGTCATTCGCCCCTTAATTTATTTTCGCGAAAAAGAAATAATTAAGGCGGTAGAAACATACGGTTTTACCCCCATTCCTTCACCATGTCCCTATAATGGTAATACAATGCGCCAAGAAATGAAGGAATTAGTAGAAAAAATGACTGCTAAATACCCTTTCTTCTACGACAATTTGTCTGCTGCCGTACGAGAAGATGCCGTTCAGGCTCTCTTGCCTCCTTTGCCCTCCCGACAAGAGATGAAAATTCGCTACGATAATTTTAAAAAGATATGAGTATTCAGCAAAGACAAACCAAAAAAGACCCTTTAGAAATCTTTCTAAAGGGTCTTTTTATTATTCCTGTTCCAAAGCTTTCTTGACAAAGCCACTGAAAAGAGGATGTGGTCTATTCGGACGAGATTTTAATTCCGGATGAAATTGGGAAGCGACAAACCAAGGATGGTCTTTTAATTCGACAATTTCCACTAAACTATTATCTGGCAATGTACCAGAAATAACTAAACCATTTTTACTTAAAACATCGCGATATTCATTGTTAAATTCATAGCGATGACGGTGACGTTCTTCAATCAATTCCGTCTGATAAGCACCATAAGCTTGCGTATTTGGAACTAATTTACATGGATAAGCACCTAAACGCATCGTGCCACCCTTATCTTCGACATTTTCTTGGGATTGCATCAAATCGATAACTGGGTATTCTGTATTGGTATTAAATTCCGTACTATGTGCATCTTTCATACCACAGACATGACGGGCAAATTCAATGACCGCACACTGCATTCCCAAACAGAGACCGAGAAATGGAATATTGTGTTCTCTAGCATATTGAATCGCAGAAATTTTTCCTTCGACTCCGCGGTCACCAAAGCCTCCCGGCACTAAAATCCCCTTACAGCCAGCAAAGACTTCATTTAAGTCGGTGCCTTCTTTTTCGATTTCTTCCGAATTTACCCATTCAATCTTTACTTCTGCATCATTAGCAATGCCGGCATGGTGTAATGCTTCCGTAACAGAAATATAAGCATCTGGCAACGATACATACTTTCCAACTACAGCAATTTTTACCTTCTGTTTCGGATTGTTAATTTTGTAGACCATGCGTGTCCACTCATCCATATTAGCGGGATTAGAATCCATATTTAGTTTCTTTAGAACAATTTTGTCCAAATTACTCTGCTGCATCATCAAAGGTACTTCATAAATGGTCGAAGCGGTTCTATTTTCAATTACTGCTTCGGCATCGACGTCACAAAACAGAGCTAATTTATTCTTCATTTCCGGAGACAATGGTTTTTCCGTACGACAAACCAAAATATCTGGCTGAATACCTAAACTGCGCAACTCTTTAACGCTATGTTGCGTTGGTTTTGTCTTCAATTCTCCAGCAGCCGTAATATATGGAACTAAAGTGACATGGATGTACAGTGTATCATGTGCGCCGACTTCTTTCTTCACTTGACGAATAGCTTCCAAAAATGGCTGACTTTCAATATCGCCAACTGTACCACCAATTTCTGTAATAACGACATCGGCTTCATCAGCTACAGCAATATCATATATGCGCTGTTTAATTTCGTTCGTGATATGCGGAATTACCTGAACTGTACTACCAAGATAATCTCCATGTCTTTCCTTATTCAAGACAGACCAATAAATTTTGCCTGTGGTGACATTGGAACGTCTAGTCAAATTAATGTCGATAAAGCGTTCATAGTGTCCCAAATCCAAATCTGTTTCTGCCCCGTCATCGGTAACAAAAACTTCACCGTGTTGATACGGGCTCATCGTTCCCGGGTCAATATTGATATAGGGGTCAAATTTCTGAATCGTTACCTTAATGCCCCTACTTTTTAAAAGGCGACCTAAAGAAGCCGCCGTAATGCCTTTCCCTAACGAAGACACCACTCCACCAGTTACAAAGATATATTTTGCCATTATTCTCCCGCTACCCAAATTACAGACAAAAGCTTATTGCATACTATTTGCCCAGTAGCTCTCCTTTCTCATTAAAACCTCGTTATATTATTTATTTTCAATTTACCAACAACTAATCATCATACAAATGAAAAGGCGCCATAGTTTAATCTCTATCGACACCATGGCGACGAATGTAAGTCAGCTAATTAGCAATCCACTGTCTATAATAACAAATTTATCGCTAAAATCAATTATTTAATCCAGAAAAATTATTTCCAAGAGGCGATTTACCATCCCCTCTTGGACTAGTTACAGACCTCGAAAAGTGGCTAAGCGTTTTGTAGAGCTTCTTCTTCATCCACACTGGCAGCATTTTCTTCCTCAACAATGACCCAATCGGTCAAAGTCCACATACCGTTTCCAACATAGGAAAATCTACTGTCCATATTAATCAATGTATAAACTTCCGAAATGGTAGTTGATATGGATTGAATAGGCTTCTTTTTGGCTTCAATAACCTGCATTACCAAGTCTTTGTAAAACATCGGTTTTCCATTCTGGGATAAAATTTCAAAAGCTACATCTTGTTCCAATTTTTCTACAAAAGTCATTAATTTTTTACCTCATTATATATATATTTACTCTATTATATAGGATATATAGGAAAATTCAACAAATTATAAGCCGGCCCTCAAGAAAAAGAGCCGGCTTATTCAACAAAACACTCAGCAATTATGAGAAATCAATACATTTACATTTTTTCTGGAGCACTAACTCCTAAGATATCTAAAGCATTGTGCAAGACATCCCTGGTAAGGCCAGCCAAAGCCAAACGCGCTTTAGCTAACGGCATATCTACGCCGATAATACGACATTTATTGTAAAATCCGTGGAAATCAGCAGCTAAACCGTAAGTATAATTTGCGATGCGATGTGGCGCATAATCTTTGGCTGCCGAAGCCACTTCATCTGGGTAAGACAAAATTTTCTTAATCAATGCTAATTCTGTTTCATCGGTCAATAAAGACAACTGCAAATCACCATCTAAAACAATGCCATTTTCTTTAGCCTGTCTAAAGATACTGCAAATACGCGCGTAAGCGTACTGAATATAGTAAACTGGATTATCATTAGATCTCGATTTTGCCAAATTCATATCAAAATCGAGTTGACTATCCAAAGAACGCATGATGAAGAAATATCTCGTCGCATCGGTGCCAACTTCATCAATCAATTCAGCCAAAGTAACACTCTGTCCTGTTCTCTTAGACATCTTGACAAGTTGTCCATCGCGGTACAAGCTGACCATCTGAAGCAGCAATACATCTAAGTCCTCACCTTTATAACCGCAAGCACTTACTGCTGCCTTCACTCTGCAAACATAACCGTGGTGGTCAGCTCCCCAGATATTTATCAATTTATCAAACCCACGGTCAAATTTATTTTTGTGATAAGCGATATCAGCAGCAAAATAAGTAGGCACACCGTTATTACGAACGACGACTCTGTCCTTATCATCACCATAATCGGTAGTTCTCAACCAAAGAGCGCCATCTTGCTTGTACATAGTACCATTGCCGAGCAAAAATTCGCAAGCATCTTCAATAGCTTTTGGATGTAAAGTACGTTCACTAAACCAAACATCAAAATTGACATTGAAAGCTTTCAAATCGTCCTTCAAACCCTGTAATTTTTCTTTTAAAGCCAATTCTTTGAAGATAGCCAAACGTTCCTCTGGTTGCATATGCAAGTATTTATCGCCATCTTTATCAATAATGCGTTGCGCTGTTTCTATAATGTCATGACCATGATAGCCATTTTCTGGGAATTCAGCTTCTTTACCCAAAAGTTCTAAATAACGAGCATTTACAGAAGCAGCCAAATTATCTATCTGATTACCAAAGTCATTGATATAAAATTCAGCACTAACTGGATATCCAGCGGCACGCAATAAATTTACCAAAGCACTACCAAAGGCTGCACCTCTACCATGACCGACATGCAATGGGCCAGTAGGATTGGCGCTGACATACTCTACCTGAATAGATGGATGTTCTTTTTTCGGCAAATGACCAAACTTTCTGCCGGCAGTAATTGCTTCTTGTAACTGCTGATAAATAACATCTGATTTTAAATAAAAATTGATAAAACCCGGACCAGCAATTTCTATTTTTTCAATCCAAGGTACCTGAATATCTTTTACCACTGTTTCCGCAATTTTTCTTGGTGCCATGTGGAATAAACGCGCAGCCTGCATGGCAAAATTGCTAGCAAAATCACCGTGTTTTTCATCATTAGGAATTTCTAACATAATTTTGGGCAATTCTACATCTGGTAAATTGCCTGTTTCAATATTTTTCGTGATAGACTTTTTTATCTCTTCCGACAGCTTTTCTCTTATATCCAAAAAAATCTCCTCCGCATTCTACAAAATTTTTAATTGAATCTCTAACTCATTACTGCTCTGTTTTTGTTCCTGAACATATAAATCATAAGCAATAAAAAACTTCTTCGTAAAACTTCCTTCTCTATCAATTAGCAATTGTTTAGTATACGTTTCTATGGGGATAGACATGTTATTTATTTGATATATTCCCAACTGTCGCCTCAATCGGGCAAATTCTTGTTGGTGCGAAATCTCTCCTCGACGAATTACTTTTATGCATTCTTTCTGTATTTTTATCAATACATCTACCGAGGCGTCATCTTGACGATATTTGACAAATTCTCCTCCGTCTCGACAACCATATTTACCCAAAATATCATACGTCTGTTGTTGCACATTATCCTCAGAATAACGCTGTTTACTATCAATATGCAACGCTACTGTTTGCATTTTGCTCACATCCAGACCTCGTTTAAAATATATCTTTTATATTAACATATTTCCTAGTAAAATGCCACATTTTTTTGAATTTTTAGGGATATTTTTGCTATAAGTATTCATTTTTATACAATAAAAAAAGTGCAAAGCATCTACTTTGCACTACATAAACTATCTGGTGGGCCCCGCAGGACTCGAACCTGCGACCAACCGGTTATGAGCCGGTGGCTCTAACCAACTGAGCTAGAGGCCCAAATAAAAAAAATGGCTCCTCGAGTAGGACTCGAACCTACGACCGATCGGTTAACAGCCGATTGCTCTACCAACTG
>JAHHSQ010000036.1 GCA_020025135.1 Pectinatus sp. | reverse complement strand
CCGTGGGGAGTATGTCAATATACACTATAATATAAGTAGCGTGGTCGGCATCTTGCTGGCAAAGGATTTGTGTAGTAGGTGTTAATTGAGACCTTGTTTTATGGATTTTTCCGTAGAGCAGGGTCTTTTTGCTATAAAATAAATTGACGATGAGAAAGGAAGTAAAATGAACAATTTAAAAACGACAGCTTTAATGGCGCTCTTAATGGGCGTGCTTATTGGAGTAGGGAGTATTTTTGGCGGCATGCGGGGAGCAATATTGATTGAAACCGATTAAATTGATAATTTGGTAAAATGGTTACAGTCAGCGCATTTAGAAATGAGTGCGTAGCGATGGGTAAATAGACCTATCCCATACTGTTTTAATTGCTGGAAACCCCTAAAGGTAGCTGAACTATGGTATGGGCTTGAAATATCGCCAACATACAAAAGTAGCGAAAGCGAAGAAAATCAGTTATATAACATATGGTTAAATCCTAAGTGTTTTAAAATGGGCAATCAGCAGCCAAGACTCGAAGAGAGTAAGGTTCAACGACTATTCCTCGTGAGGGAAGTACCCAGAAAGCGATTGTCTGGGGATATGGACAGGCCTGAACAGGTCGCGCTGCAGGATAAGATATAGTCTGTGCTTTGACGAAAGTCAAAGAAGTTCTAAGGAAAACTGTACTGAAGGTAGCGTTTCAGTATGAACAAGGCCTCGAGATGGGAAAAACTATAGGCTAAACGATTTTTATGTGTGCTTGTTCTTCTGCACAAAACACAGATAAATGGCGTTTAGCAAGTATAGTTTTGCGAGGTACAGGTTTATAATTGCTCTGGGAATGAATTTCTTTTCCTATTGGTATAGCGATAGTATGGTGTTAAAGATGTCACAGGCCAAAGAAGTTTCTCCAGAGGAGATGCCTAATTTATATCGTTTAGTGAATCGCTTGGCATATAATGCCAATTTGCCCATGCCACGCTTATATCTCATTAATACGCCAGCACCAAATGCTTTTGCCACGGGGCGGAACGCCGAACATGCAGCTGTTGCCGTGACGACAGGTATTTTAGAGGTGTTGAACTACGATGAATTAGCCGGTGTCTTAGGCCATGAATTGACCCATATTAAAAACCACGATATTCTCATTGGTTCAGTAGCTGCTACCTTTGCAGCTGCCATCTCTCTCTTGGCGAATGCCGCTCAATGGGGTGCAATCATGGGGGGAAGAAATGAAGAAGAAAAACACGATGGTTTGTTGGGACTATTGGTAGCAGTATTTATTGCTCCTTTGGCTGCTTCCATTATTCAGATGGCGATTTCTCGTAGTCGGGAATATGCTGCAGATAAGGGGGGGGGCGAAATTTGTGAAAATCCGTTAGCTTTAGCAAATGCGTTAGAAAAAATTGACTTATACGCGAGAAGGATGACCATGCCCCAAGCTTCGCCAGCTACCGAACATATGTATATAATCAATCCCTTTACAGGTAAAAATTTTTCCTTTTCGTCGCTTTTTTCTACTCATCCAGCGACAGAGGAGCGTATTGCCCGTTTGAGAGAGCAAGCAAAAGCGGCTGGACTATTGGACGGTTAATTATCGCTCTTTAGAAATTGCTGTAAAAATGCGATATTTTAGGTAAATGAAAAACGGGAAAGTTTGATTATTTAAAATCAAACTTTCCCGTTTTCTGTCGAAGTTGGACATAAATGAGTCAGAGGGCAAATTTTACAATGTGGTGAACGCGCGGTGCAGATACGACGACCGTGCCAAATGAACCAATGATGCGCCTGTGACCAATCTTTTTTGGGAACAATTTTTTGTAATTGTTTTTCTACTATTAGGGGTGTTTTCCCGTCAGCTAATTGCAAGCGATGAGCGACGCGAAAAACATGAGTATCTACGGCTAATGCCGGATGATGGAAGGCGATGCTGTAAACAACGTTAGCTGTTTTTCTTCCTACACCAGGGAGAGAAAGCAAGGCGTCATAATCATCTGGGACCTGACCCCCATAGACCTGTTCTAATCTCTCGCAAGTGGCAAGAATATTTTTGGCTTTATTGTGAAAAAGGCCACAGTTGCGAATGTATTCTTCTAGGCATTCCTGACCAAGGGCCAATATACTGGCCGGTGTATTAGCTACTGGAAAGAGAACGGCCGTCGTTTTATTGACGCGTACATCCGTACATTGGGCAGACAGAATTACGCTGATAAGCAATTCAAAAGGGGAATTAAATTTTAAAAGTGGTCCAGCATCGTGGTATGTTGTGGCGAGAATTTCTAAAATCTCTTTAATAGTTTCTTTTTTCATGGATTTTTTGGACAAGTATGCTGATGGTGAGGATTTTTACTAACCAGTTCAATGGCTTGGGCTATTGTTTTTACAATTTGAGTATGCATTTTTAAATCAGAAAGCTTTAAACGAATATAAGTATCGCCTAAATCTGTACCAGAGTAAGCTGGTTTAAGGTGATTTAAGCTCCAAGCTTTGATATCGTCAATACATTGCTCACATTTACAAACTTTCGGATAAGCCTCTAACACTTCAGGAAGCAAATCTTCGACCAGAATTTCCATATAATTTTTTACTGACATTGTCCGTTTCCTTTGCAAATATATTACTATATCATTATACCATATTTTGCGAAATGAACAAAAAAGCATATTGCAATATTTGTTATTATAGGGAACTTTAATGTAATTTTATGAAAAAATATTCCTATAAGATAGCTAATAATATAGACTATAATATCTTCTATACCATTTTTTTATACTTTTATATGTAAATTTAATATCTGAGGCAAGAATGATAATTTTCGCAAAATATAGCAAAAGACCACACTGGAGAGTAAGAACTCTTGTATGGTCTTTTTACTTTATTTATAGATGATATTAATCTAATGGATTATTAGTAGTTTTAAGACGAGCGATAGCTCTTTCCAAAGCAGCATGAGCCCGCACGGAGTCAATTTTGCGTTTTTCTTCTAAAGATGCCGTTTTTATTTTTTCTAAGCGTTCTTTAGCTCGGTGATAAGCTCTTTTAGCTCTTTCGACATCGATATTAGCTGCCACTTCAGCTGTAGTAGCCAAGACGGTTATTTTATTGGGTTGAACCTCAATGAAACCACCACTTATTGCTACTAAATCTTCTTTGTCGGTATCAGCTAATTTAATACGCATAGCATGAGGCAATAAGCCAGCTATCATTGGTGCGTGCTTTGGTAAAATGCCAAGTTCACCATTTTGAGAACGTACGATGACCATACGGACATCTTTTTGGTAAACAGTTTTATCAGGAGAAACTATTTCTAAATTTACCGTTAACATAGTTTATGCCTCCTGTTTGATTTTTTTAGCTGCTGCCACTACCTCATCGATGCTGCCCACCATGTAGAAGGCGCTTTCTGGAATGTCGTCGTGTTTACCTTCTAAGATTTCCTTGAAGCCACGAATGGTTTCTTTGAGTGGAACATATTTACCAGGAGTACCGGTAAATTGTTCAGCTACGAAGAATGGCTGACTGAGGAAACGTTGGATTTTACGGGCACGAGATACGGTCAATTTATCTTCATCGGATAATTCTTCCATACCTAAAATAGCGATAATATCTTGTAATTCTTTATATTTCTGTAAAACAGCCTGTACACCACGGGCTACTTGGTAATGTTCATCACCGATGGTGTTCGGGTCTAAGATACGAGATGTGGAATCCAAGGGGTCTACTGCTGGATAGATACCTAATTCAGCAATTTGGCGGGAGAGGACTGTTGTTGCATCTAGGTGAGTAAAAGTAGCTGCTGGAGCAGGGTCAGTCAAGTCATCGGCTGGAACGTAAACTGCCTGAACGGAGGTGATAGAACCTTCTTTAGTAGAAGTGATGCGTTCCTGTAAAGCACCGATATCGGTACTCAATGTTGGTTGGTAACCAACGGCGGAAGGCATACGACCGAGCAAGGCGGATACTTCAGACCCAGCTTGGATAAAGCGGAAAATATTATCGATGAACAAGAGAACGTCTTGATGTTTAATATCGCGGAAGTATTCTGCCATCGTCAAACCAGTGAGGGCAACGCGCATACGTGCTCCTGGTGGTTCGTTCATCTGACCGTAAACAAGCGCGGTCTTGTTGATAACGCCAGATTCAGTCATTTCTGTCCAGAGGTCATTACCTTCACGGGTACGTTCACCAACCCCAGAGAAGACAGAATATCCACCGTGTTGAGTGGCGATATTGTGAATAAGTTCCATGATTAAGACAGTTTTGCCGACGCCGGCACCACCGAATAGACCTACCTTACCACCGCGGGCATAAGGAGCAATTAAGTCGACGACCTTAATGCCTGTTTCCAAAATTTGCGTAGCAGTTTCTTGTTCATCAAATTTTGGTGCTTGGCGATGAATGGACCAGAATTCTTTATTGCCAACTGGTGCAGGGTTATGGTCAACTGTTTTTCCGAGAACGTTGAAGACACGTCCCAATGTTTCTTCGCCAACTGGAACTTTAATTGGTGAACCGGTATCAACAGCTTCCATACCGCGAGTTAAACCATCGGTAGAACTCATGGCGATACAGCGAGTAATACCGTCACCTAAATGTTGCATAACTTCGACAGTTAAATCGATATCTAAATCGCCGGATTTACCTTTGATTGTTACGGCGTTCAAAATCGCAGGTAAATTCTCAGCAGGAAATTCAATATCTACGACAGGTCCAATGACCTGCACTATTTTACCTTTAGACAATATGTTAAACCTCCTATTTTAGTGCTTCCGCACCACCCACGATTTCGCTAATTTCTCTAGTAATATTAGCTTGGCGAACTTTGTTATAGTGTAATCCTAAGCGGCCAATTAGGTCTTCCGCATTGTCAGTAGCATTGCTCATAGCAGTCATACGGCAGGATAATTCACTGGCAGCTGCCTGCAAGAGAGCGGCATAGAGCATGGTGATAATATACTGAGGTAACAAAATTTGCAAGACATCTTTGGCAGATGGTTCATAGATGTATTCAATATCGTTAAATTTATCTTCTTGCTTGTCTACTCCTTCGAACGGTAATATTCGTACCGTTTCAGGTAGAGCTGTCATAGCAGAGACAAAGCGAGTATAGACGATATAGACATCCTTATAAGCTCCGTCAGAGAATAAACTCATTACTTGATTAGCGATTTCACGGGCGTTTTCATACTTCGGTTTTTCACTGAAACCGGTGTATGTATTAATGACATTAAAACCATGTTTTTGGAAATGTTCAGTTGCTTTTTTTCCGACTGTAATCATATCAAGATTGTCGCGGTCGATGGTATCTTGAATTAATTTTTGCATTTTATGCAAAGAATGCAGGTCTTCAGAAGGTTGTTGCATAGCAGCTTGCATGGTAACCTTATCTTTTGAAGCGTTAGAAGTGTGTTTTGGTGGTTGCGTCTTTGTCGCTTCCTCCATCGAAAGTTGAGCTTCATTGGTGCCAGCAATATGTAGTTTTGTTTCCTTGATGATATTGCTGGTATAAGCCCCTGCTAATCCTTTGTCGGCAGAAATAACTACGAAGAGCGTGCGGCCTTCTTCGTTTTTATTTAAGAGAGGGTGTTTAAAATCTTTGACATTTTCCGTAACATCAGCGATGACCTGATACATTTTTTCGGCGTAAGGTTTGTTAGCAATAGCAGCACTTTGTGCTTTGCGTAAACGGGCTGATGCTACCATTTTCATGGCTTTAGTGATTTGTTGAATGTTTTTAACACTTTTTATACGATGGCGTATATCTTGTAAACTAGCCAAAAGTCAATCACCTCGCCTTAAAATTATTAAATAGAATAGCCTTCTTTAAATTCACTGATGACAGTATTGATTTCTTCTTCTAATTTGCTGTCTAATTTCTTTTGTTCGAGAATCTTATCAAAGACTTCTTGATGGGTAGAATGAGCGAAATCCAGTAAATCCTTTTGGAAAGCAACTACCTTTTCGACAGGAATATCGGCGAGGAAACCGCGTACTGCAGTATAGATGACTAAAATTTGTTCGGCAACATTTAACGGTGAATATTGAGCTTGTTTCAATGTTTCAACCATGCGGGCACCGCGTTCGAGTTGTTCTTTAGTAGCTTTATCCAAATCAGAACCAAATTGAGCAAAAGCAGCCAATTCACGGTATTGCGCTAAATCAAGACGCATACGACCAGCAACTTGTTTCATCGCTTTAATTTGTGCGGAACCACCGACACGAGAAACGGATAAACCGACATCAATAGCAGGACGGATACCAGAATAGAACATTTCCGTCTGCAACATGATTTGTCCATCAGTGATGGAAATGACGTTAGTAGGAATATAGCCAGAAACGTCACCTGCTAATGTTTCAATGATTGGTAAGGCTGTGATGGAGCCACCACCTAAATCATCAGATAATTTAGCAGCGCGTTCTAAAAGACGAGAGTGTAAATAGAAGACATCGCCTGGATATGCTTCACGTCCTGGTGGACGGCGCAATAACAAACTCATTGCACGGTAAGCGGTAGCGTGCTTAGATAAATCGTCGTATACGCAAAGTGCGTGTTGACCTTTATACATAAAGTATTCAGCCATAGCTACGCCGGCATAAGGGGCGATATACTGTAGTGGCGCACTGTCTGCGGCGGTAGCAGCGACGACAATACTATATTTCATTGCTCCACGGTCTTCTAAGGTTTTTACTACGCGAGCAACAGTAGATGCCTTCTGTCCAATAGCGACGTAGATGCAGATACAATTTTGTCCTTTTTGATTTAAAATAGTATCTACGGCTACCGCAGTTTTCCCTGTTCCGCGGTCGCCGATGATAAGTTCACGTTGGCCACGGCCGATAGGTACGAGAGCATCGATAGCTTTTAACCCAGTCTGTAATGGTTCGTGAACAGATTTTCTGTCCGCAATACCAGGAGCTGGATACTCGATAGGACGGTATTCACTGGCTTCAATTGGTCCTTTGCCGTCAATAGGACGTCCTAAAGCGTCGACAACGCGACCAATCATATTTTCGCCAACTGGCACTTGCATAATGCGTCCAGTGCGTTTTACGGTTGCGCCTTCTTTGATTAATGTTTCTCCACCGAGCAAAACAGCGCCGACGCTATCTTGGTCGAGGTTTAAAACTAATCCGAAAATATCGTTGCCGAAATCCAATAATTCGCCTGACATCGCTTTTTCCAGACCATGAATGTGGGCGATACCATCGCCAATTTCCATAACCGTACCTACATCATCAACATTCAAATCTATGTCATAATTTTTAATTTGTTCTTTGATGATGGCGGTTATTTCTTCAGGATTCATTTTCATAAAACTTTAGTCACCCCAATTAATAATTTGCCATCAATTCATTTCTGATGGATTTAAGTCGGCTAATTATACTACCATCAATGAGTCTATCGCCGATTTTCATCACGATACCACCGACGATGGTATTATCAACCTTTATGTTTAGTTGTAATTTCTTACAGAGCAAATTTTCGATTTTTTGAGTTAAAGATGTTATTTGTTCTTCAGAAAGCGGAAAAGCGGTCGTAATATGTACAGTTTCAATATTACGGGCTTCATTTGCTAAGGCATGAAATTCTTCGATAATTTCTGACAAGAGAGAAATGCGTTTCTTATCGATTAACAAGTAGATGAAGTTGCTAATACTAGGTAAATAATCCTCGCCAATGATTTTTTTCATGACGACCGTTTTATCAGCTGGTTTTATCTGTGGATTATCGAGAAAAGCAACTAAATTCGGATTGTCGCGGAAGAGTACGGCTATTTTTGCCAACTGTTCGTCATAGACGAGCAGTTGCTTTTCTTCTTGAGCTAATTCTAAAGCTGCTTTAGCGTATTTTTTAATCAAACCGATATTTAACATGATAAGCCACCCAGCTTATTTTCATCTAATTTGTCGACAAAATCGCTGACCAATTTCTTGTTCTTGTCACTATCCATGTTGGCAGCGATGACTTTGTTGGCAGCCATGAGAGATAAGGTGACAATTTCGCCTTTTAATTGTAAGGCCGCTTGTTCGCGTTCCTGTTCGATTTCTTTCTTAGCGGTTGCTTTCATTTCTTCAATTTCTTGCTTGGTGTTGTTCACAGCAGCGTTGTATTCATCCTGAGCGCGCTTTAAAGCCTTGTCGACGATTTCTTGTGCTTCGGCGCGGGCTTCTTCTAATTGGGCTTTATACTTGGTCAAAAGCTCTTGAGCTTCTTTAGCATCACGCGCTGCAGCATCGATAGAATGCGCGATTTTAGCTTCGCGTTCGTGCATTACTTTGACTACTGGCTTGTATACGAATACTCTTATCAGGATGACTAGTACAATGAAATTGACGATTTGCGCAAAAAGCGTTCCATCAATACTAACCAATTTACCGTCTCCTTGTATAGCATATTTCTTTCTCAAATGAGAAATTCACTTTTTTTGAAAACTACCCTCATCCAATGCTGAGCATCAAATGAGGGCTTCTTGGGAACTAGATACAAAATCTATTTTGACCAAGCTATCTCCACAGTTTCTGCGGTTTACATACAAACTTTTAAAGATACACTATATGTTAGTTGAATAGGCAATACAAACGGCGATGTTTGCACATCACCGTGTGTATTGAAATTAAAAATTTTCGTCTGATTATAAAACTTTGATAGCACTGAGGATGATAAGTGCAACTACGAGTGCCATGATTGGCATAGCTTCGATAAGACCTACAGAAATCAAGGTGTTGACGAAGAGAGCATTTTTAGCTTCTGGCTGACGAGAAATACCATCGATTAATTTACCAGTTACATAGCTATCGCTGAATGCTGCTGCTACTGCCGCCAAAGTTACCATGAAACATACAGATACCAAAGCTGTTACTACTACTAATTGATTTTGCAATACACTTTCCATTAAAAAAGATCCTCCTAAAAAAATATATATGATAATTTATAATCTTGCCTAGGAAAATTTTAGGCAATTTACCAAATTTAATCTTCAGACTCTTTCACGGCATTAGCGAAATAAGAAACTGATAATATCGTAAAGATAAAAGCCTGAATGACGCCGACGAAGAGACTGAAACCGAGCCAAACTACGCCGGGGATAACTTCTAAAAAGACATTTGGCAATATCTGTGGCAAGATGTGAATGAGAACTTCACCGGCTAGAATATTACCAAATAAACGAAATGATAACGTAATCGGTTTTACTATTTCTTCCAACAAGTTGATGACGACAAAAGGGAAAATTGGTTCAAAAAAGTGCTTAATGTATTTGAATCCTTTGTAATATAATCCCAAAAGATGTAAGAGAATGACGACGACTACGGCTACCCCAAAGTTAGTGTTTAAAGAGCGTGTCGGGGAGGTCATCCCTGGTACTAGTCCCCACCAGTTGGCGATGAGAATGAATAAGAAAAGTGAGACGAAGAACGGCGCTACAGCCGGACCACGTTCTCCCAAACTAGCAGAAACCTGTCCGTTCAAGGCACTGATAATCCATTCGAATACATTTTGCATGCCAGTTGGAACTTCAGTCAAATTGCGTGTGGCAATAAATGCAAGTAAAACAACGACTGCCATGACCATCCATGTCATTATCAGGATATGCAGGTCTACCGGCATTCCCAATATGGTTAGTCCTTGAGTCGCACCATGAGACATAAAACCACTCCTTCAATGTATTACAGATAATAGGCATATTCTTTGATAAAAGATTTAACTATAATTATTTCTATTGACGAAATAACTATAGCTAGGGCAGAATGCCTTTCCCCACTACTATTGATAGAAATTTTCTGCGGGACATTTGCCAAAAGAGCTTTGGCGTTGTTAAGATGTCGCTCGTGTAATATCTCCTCTAACAAAATTCTCTTTGTATAATTATATATGTCTGAATGTCCATTGGGAGTGAATAAAAAGATGTATTAGTATTACATAATATAATCAACAAGATGGATTTTTTGATAAATAACAGAAAATTGCTATTTAATATGCTAGAGTGAAAACTTCCTATGTATAAAACCCCATCTGGGGTTTTATAAGCTACTTTACTTCTCGATAAGAGAATAAAATCATATTAAAAAGGATAACACCATAGCAGAAGAAAAAACCTATGACAAAAACTATAAGCGCTAGCTTGGAAATTTTAATGGCCAAAGCCAGGGAAAGAAATAAAACCACACTGCGCAAAACAGAACCAATTCGACTGCCTTTTTTAGCAGATTTAGTGTTTTGCCCAACGGCCTTTTTTAATCTTTCTGCGGTCATAAAAAAGTAACAAACAGCACCGACATAGCCGAGTAATAAAAGCGGTGTAAGGATTAAGATTTCCTTTATGTAAAAAATGACAATAAAAAATATTGTGGCTATCGAAAGTTCTTTTACAATATTTGGTATGTAAAAAGTTTTAAAATGTTGCATATGAGTGTCCTTTTTGATAACTGGCAGATAAAACGCTTTCGCAAAAGAAAGATTTTATTTAGCAAATACACATAGCTTACAGTACTTTACATTCTACGCAAAAGTAGGTAAAATACCGCCGTCAATATCGGATATCATTATATCACAAAAATACTATTTTATGCTATCCCAAAATGAAAGAAATTTAATATTTTTTCATTTTATTAATAAAAAATTGCATATTTATTAATTATTGTTTTCCGGTTCTTGCATGATGACAGTGCGGATAGGATAAGGCATATCGATATTTTCTTGGCGGTAACGTCTAGTGAGGCCTTTAATTAACTCGTGTTTTAAGGCGTATTGATTTAGGTAATGATTTGTTTCTAAAATGACGCGAAAATTGATACTGCAGTCGGCAAATTCAAAGAAGCGAACCACTGGTTTATAATCTACTTTTTTTTCAATCATCATCAAAACTTCGGTGGCCGTTTCAATAGTTACCTTTTCAACGAAATCTAAATCACTATCGTAACTGACACCCACAGTTAACATGACAGTCATGTATTGTTCTGGCATATTGTAATTGGTCAATATATTAGAAGAAATATTTTTGTTTGGAACAATGATGAGATTATTAGATGGCGATTGAATTTTGGTAAAACGCCAAGTGATGTCTACGACTTGCCCTTCTTCGCCGCTGTTTAATTTGATGAAATCGTAGATTTTTAACTGTTTGGAAAGAATGATGTAGATTCCGGCGAAAATATTGGCGAGAGTGTCTTGTAAACCCAAAGCTACGGCCATACCGCCGACGCCGAGAGCGGTGATAAATGGCGTGATGGAAATGCCAATATGTTGTAAGACGATGATGACGCCAGTAGAGTAGATGATAAAGGTGACAATATTATCTAATAGAGAAGTTGCTTGTGTAGTATCGGAACCCTTTTGAATATGTAAATCCATCATGCCGGTAATAGTGCGGGCAGCAACACGTGTCATGGAGTAAACGATGAGAGTATAGAGAATAGAAGAAAGGATATACTTTAAAGTGGGGTGCAATAAATCTATGGAATTAATGGTCCAGTAGAGTCCAATAGCACAGCACCAAGCAACAGCCAACCCCTTTACGGCATTGGCAAAGACGAAAGAGATAGTATTGTGGTCGATATAGGCCGCAATCTTTTTCTCTACAAAACGATTGATAACCTTGCCGATGATGATGGCGACGATTTGCACCAGAACGGGGATGAGTAAAACGTGAAAAATATGCCGCCAGCTGTTTTCAGCGATGGCATAAGAGAGAATACTCCAGTCCATATAAACACCTCTTTCTTAAGTTTTTTCTACTGATAAGGCAAAATTATTGATGCCGACACTATGTAAGGTATCCATAAATTTTACCACTTGACCATAGTTTATATTTTTATCGGCACTGATTAAAAGAGAAAAATTGATGTGGTGAGACATCTTCTGTTGCAATGTTTGAAATAAGGCTTCTTGGGTCATTTTCTCTTGGTTTAGCCAAACCGAACCGTCTCGCTGAAGGGTGACATTTAAAATGACAGTTTTATTTGCGACAGTGGCATTTTGGACGGTCGGAAGTTGCACTGGTATGGTATGCAATGTCACCATATACATGGTACTGAGCATAAAGAATACCAGTAGGAAGAACATAATATCAATCATGGGAATGATGACTAAAGAAGGTTGTTTGGTCAGACGCTTATTGCTAAATTTCATTTTATACCTCGTTGAAATTCGCAAGCGATAGCGTCTTCTAAGACAGAAGAAGTGAACTCTAAATCAGTGATGATTTTGTCTAGTCGGGCAGAAAAATAGGCATGACAGATAAGGGCTGTAACGGCAATACAGAGACCGGTAGCTGTGGCAATTAAAGCTTCCCCAATGCCACCAGTTATAGCTAGCGGTTGACCGTTTTGTAAATGAAAAATATTAAATGTAGAAATCATGCCGAGGATTGTTCCCAGTAATCCTAGTAGTGGCGCTAGGGTGACAATAACGCTGAGATAATTAAGTCGTTGCCGGAGTTTGGCAATGAAAAGATTACCCTGTGCTGCGATAACCGTCGAGACGCTTTGTGGTTGTTTTTTAGCTCTCTGCATAGCAGTATGCAGAATACTAGGTAAGGTGCCAGGAGTATTAGTTAATTG
>JAHHSQ010000035.1 GCA_020025135.1 Pectinatus sp. | reverse complement strand
CAGGGGACTGAAAATCCCCGTGTCAGTGGTTCGATTCCGCTCTGAGGCACCATTTTTTTGGTTTTCGTTTCGTGTTGCTATAATATGCGGGTGTAGCTTAGTGGTAAAGCCCTAGCCTTCCAAGCTAGTGATGTGGGTTCGATTCCCATCACCCGCTCCATAAGAGTTGCCGGGGTGGCGGAACAGGCAGACGCACAGGACTTAAAATCCTGGGGGTAGTGATACCCGTACCGGTTCGATTCCGGTCCTCGGCACCACTTATTAAAAAGCGGCCGTGGCGAAACGGCAGACGCGCTAGCTTCAGGCGCTAGTGGAGGTTGACTCCGTGGTGGTTCAAATCCACTCGGCCGCACCAAAAAAATTTTCCTAACTTTATAATGAGCGGTCGTGGCGGAATTGGCAGACGCGCTACTTTGAGGGGGTAGTGACCACAAGTCGTATGGGTTCAAGTCCCATCGACCGCACCATTTTTTTAACAAGTAAAGGGCTTGTTATTTTTTTGCCTATTTTTAAGAGCAACTGCAGTGCTTTTGCACTACGGTTGCTCTTTTTTATTGCCATCGAACATAGTTTCTAAATTAGCTAGTACAATTTTTTCTGGAAATTGCCTATTCCATTCTGCATGACCAATTTTTTCTAATATCACCCAATTAATTTGCCCATCTTTAACTTTTTTATCATGGAGCATACTATTATACAATTCAGTTAGCAACACCGCACGAGGGATTGTATATGGCAAATGATAGCTTTGCAAGAGACGATAAACAACTTGTTTCTCTGCTTCCGTCAAAGGGCTTAATCTCGTGGCGACAAAATACATACCAATAGCTACTGCTTCACCGTGAGTATAAACTTTATATTGGGTAATTTTTTCCAAAGCATGCCCCAAAGTATGCCCCAAATTCAGCAGGGCCCGACACCCTTGTTCCTGTGCATCGGCATTAACAATTTTTGCTTTTTGTCGACAGCAGAAAGCGATTAATCGCTCCAAGCAATGAGGCTCTCGCAATTCAATATTTTGCACTTGCTGTTGCAACCAGTGGCAAAATTCGGACTCAAATAAAAGCCCATATTTAATTACCTCTGCCATGCCAGAATAAAATTCACGTTTTGACAAAGTATTTAAACATTCCGTGGCTATATAGACTGCTTGCGGTTGATAAAAAGCTCCCACTAAATTTTTTCCTTCTGGTAAATTAACGCCTGTTTTTCCACCAATCGAGGCATCTACCTGAGCTAACAACGTCGTTGGTATTTGAATGAAATCTACTCCCCGCATATAAGTGGCAGCAAAAAAACCACTGATATCAGTAATTACCCCACCGCCACAGGCCACCACTAGCGAATGTCTGTCCAAACCATTTTCTAAGGAGAAATGATA
Source organism: Pectinatus sp. (assembly GCA_020025135.1). GTDB lineage: Bacteria > Bacillota > Negativicutes > Selenomonadales > Selenomonadaceae > JAHHSQ01. Next base: position 12,095 of record JAHHSQ010000035.1, on the reverse strand, counting down.
GAGCGATTCTATAGTCGCTAAATTCTTGCTTGTTTCTCCGCTAGGGACTATAAATTCTGTCATGCGCTTTACCTTTGTTTCTAAGGCCTTTTTAACTGTCGCTAAATAAAGTGGTGCTACTTGATTATCAGTGATAATAAGACAATCTGCATATTTCTCCTGAAAATACCCTCTCAAAAGCGATTCTAATGTCATGCCAATATAGATATGGTAATCTTTAACATCGATAATTTGCACCTTTTTTCCCCTCCTCCCTTTTCTTTGCCCGCTTACTCCTTCGCCAATAAAACATTATTTCCCGCACAATCTGTAAAGGCGATAATTTATCTGTATAAATGCTGAAGTGAGCGTGGCGATAAAATTGCTCTCGCCAAGCGAGCATTTTCTCAATCTCATGCACATCTTTTTGCAAGAGGGGGCGATTATGTCTAGAAGCAGTGCGATGAAAAATAGTGCCAGCCTTAGCTCGTAAATGCACAATAAAACCTTTTTTTCGTAGTAATTGCATATTCTTTTTCCGCAAAGGGACACCGCCACCAGTGGAAATTACTGTTCTTTCAGACTCGCTCACCTCAGCAACTACTTCTTGCTCCCACTGACGAAACTGCTCCTCTCCGTACTGAGCAAAGATAGTAGCAATACTCATACCGTGCTTTTTTTCCACCAACTTATCTGTATCCACATACTGATAAGATAATTTACTAGCCAATAACTTGCCAATACAGCTTTTCCCTACGCCCATAAAACCGATAAGAACAATATTTTTCATGGTAATTTCACTCGCTCACGATAAACTTGCCATGCCTTAGCCAAATCTTCTAAATTATCAGCAGAAAATTGGCGCAAAATCGCCCGTGCTAAAATAAAGGCCAACATGCCTTCCGCTACCACAGAGGCCGCCTCTACTGCTTCGGTATCGCTACGTTCCACAAAAGCAATACTTGCTTTTCCCGTCCGTATATCAACTGAAGGGAGGGGACGCGGTATAGTTGGAATAGGCTTCATCACCAAGCGCAAATTAATAGGCTCACCATTACTCATTCCGCCTTCTATCCCGCCGGCATTATTGCTCTTTCGTTGCCAACTGCTATTGACAAAGCCAAAGGCATCTTGAGCCTTGCTCCCTCGCGTTTTAGCATAGGCAAACCCCAAACCAAATTCCACACCTTTTATCGCGGGAATAGAAAGCATGGCCTGGGCAATCTCACCATCTAATTTCTTATCCCATTGAATATGAGAACCAATTCCCACTGGCATCCCAGTAGCTTGAACAGAAATTATCCCGCCCAATGTATCTTGTTCTGCACGCGCCTTATCTACTTCCCTGCGCTGTGCCAATTCGTCTTTAGCTATACCAATTTGCTCTATCCTAGAACTAATGGATACTCCTAAATGGCACAATAACAACTTACAAAAAGCTCCCACTGCTACCCGGCAAGCCGTTTCCCGCGCGCTAGCTCGCTCTAAAATATCTCTAATATCTAAACGATTGTACTTCAATGCTCCTGCAAAATCGGCATGTCCAGGACGAGGCACGGTTAAAGGCCTTTTACTTTTTTTATCTGGCGCCAATTCTTCCTGCCAATTAACAAAATCACGATTTTTTACCAGCAAGGATAACGGCGCTCCCGTCGTTTCTCCGCCACGTACACCGGCTAAAATCTGCACTGTATCAGACTCTATCTGCATTCTCTTTCCTCGGCCATAGCCACTTTGCCGGCGGCACATTTCTGTGTTCACAAACTCCTTGTCTATAATTAAACCTGCCGGTAATCCCTCCAAAATAACGGTTAAAGCTTGCCCATGAGATTCTCCTGCCGACAAGAATCGTAAACTATCCATAATCTCCTCCTCTAAAATCTTTTGTCCATCCATAAATATCTGTTATTAATTTTAACGGTTCCAAACTGGTGGAATATATATCTCTTTGAACAATAACACGGCATAATTATCAGTCAAACCAGCGATATAGTCCGCTACAATCCGATTATTGCCCCATTTTTCGGCTTGGGCAATAAATTCTGGTGGCAGTTTTTCGAAATGTTTCTTATAATATCTAAACAATTCCCGCACAATAAATGAGGCCTGTTCACGCTCCAATTCTAACTGGGGAGAATGATAGACGGCCTTAAACATAAATTTACGGAAAAGATTCATCGTCTGTTCTATCTGTGGAGAAAGTTTAATCTCCGAAACATTTAAAGAAGATTTTACGATATCATTGACCATCGTCGTAATCATCGCAGAGGGACTCCTCCCCAATTTCTCTACCACATTGCGAGGCAATAATTCCCAAGTCAACATCCCAGAACGCAAGCTATCATCTAAATCATGACACAGATAAGCAATGCGGTCTGCAATGCGCACTATTTTACCTTCTAATGTGCTAGGAAGAACGTTGCCAGTATGATGTAAGATGCCATCTTTGACGGCCATTGTTAAATTGAGACCCTGCCAATCCTTTTCGATATATTCTACCATGCGCCAACTCTGCTCATTATGAGCAAAACTGCCTAAAATAGCGCGCAAAGTTTCTTCTCCCACATGGCTAAAAGGCGTATGGCCGACATCATGCCCTAAGGCTATCGCCTCAGTCAAATCTTCATTTAAACGCAAACTGCGCGCGATGGTACGAGAAATTTGCGCCACCTCTAGGCTATGGGTCAATCGCGTGCGATAGTGGTCATCGGCAGTAATATATACTTGCGTTTTATGTTTCAATCGCCGAAATGACTTAGAGTGGACAATCCTATCTCTATCTCGTTGATAGGCCATGCGCAACGGACATGGCTCTTCTTGTTTTTCGCGAACAGCCATGGCACTTTTCATTGCCCAAGGAGCGAGGCGCTCAGCCTCTAACTTTTCGTTCAATTCCCGAATATTCATACAATCCCTCCTAGCAGTGATATTTTCCCTCCTCCAAAATACAAAGTATCACACTCAAATCATAAATTCCAAGTAGTTTGGAGAAATGGCATTTACAAAGGAAATATGCTATAATTACCTAGGTTAAGCACAAAATTTTTTATTGATAATTCTGTCTATATCGGATATCAATACCAATAGAAAATAGCACTGATGTGCTAAATTATATCTAATTGCCAAATACAGCACACCGTGCCTTTAACTAGTCTACCTTAAGTTATCTTTTATGATGAAAGGGTTCAATTATGTTAAAATTAAAAACTTTTTTCTTGACTATTTTTTTGCTACTAATAACAGCCTATCCGGCTATGGCTGCCCCCTCTGTAACAGCTGACAATACGACCTTCGATATTTTATCTGGGGTCTACAAGTTGACTGGACACGTTCAAGTCAAGACAGACCGCTTTACCGTCTTGGCTGATAAAGCTCAAGTTAATCTCATGTCCTTTGAAGTGTGGGCGCAAGGAAATATCCGTTGCCACTACACCGCCCATAGTCCCGCTATCGACTTTTCTGGCGAAAAGCTGTACGGCTCTTGGGACAAAAAGACCATTGATGTCAAGGGAGCGACTAAATTTGTCAGCGACGGCTTAACTATAACAGCCAATGAAACTTCCTTTAACTGGGATACCAAAATCGTGCATTTTGCCGGCGATGTCACCTTGAAAGAGGCCGATAAAGTGGAACACTATGCGGAGCTAAATTACGACGTGCAGAACAACAAAATTATTAGCCCCCAGACCGTACCAGAAAAATAATCGACCTCTTTTAACCATCTGCTTCGGAAATTCATCTCTTAATACATGAGAAGAAGGCCTTTTATCTCCTTCATGATATAAGCAGGAGATTGGCTGGGCCAGCATTTTAAGAAGATGTGAGCATGGTCTTGATGACATTCCATAGCCAATATTTCTATTTTGAGTTTTCGACAAATCTCTCGCGTCAGCTCTTGGAAACGGTTCTCCACATTAGGAATTAAGAAAATCTGTCTTCTATACTTTGGGCAGAAAACAAAATGATAGTTGATAACCATACCGTAGTTTTGTTCTAAAATATATTGTTTCCATATCCGTATTTTATATCTTCAATAGATAATTATCAATATTATCTACTAAAGGCTTTCATCCCACGAATTTATTCGTGAGATGAAAGCCTAATTTTGCTGTAAAAGACGGTTTTTTATTTACGTGCCAAAATTAAAATAGTGCAAACGATGAGAAAACTACCAAACATTTCAATCGGACCAAAAGAAATATGCATGAGAAAGATAGATAACACGACAGAGGATAAGGGCTCTATCGAAGCCATTGTGGCTACTTCGGTAGAAGCGAGATATTTGGTACTTTCAATATAGCACCAATATGCCCCAATCGTACCAAAAAAAATGGTAAATAACATCGCCAAAACAGCTTCTGTATCCACTGTACCAGTAAAATAAAACGGCGAACGAATAAAGGCCATACATATTCCGCCAATAATCATGCCCCAACCGATAACATATGAGGTGGAATATTCCTTTAACATGCGCTTGGGTTGAACTGTATATACAGCTTCACTGACTGCTGAAATAAGGCCCCAAAAGAGTGCTTGCGGGGCTATTTTCAAACTGTCAAATGAACCTTTTGTAATCAAAATGAAGGTGCCAATAATGGCTAAACTAATACACAAAACTTCCTTGAAACGTGGCCCACGCTGTTCCTTCACCAGCACATAAAATAAAATGAAGATTGGCATGAGATACTGTAAGATAGTAGCAGTCGGCGCATTACTATAAGATATGGTTAAAATATAGCAATATTGAGTACCAATGACGCCGATGGTGCTAAAGATGAGTAAATCCTTAATATCGCGTTTATTCCAAATGGCAAAAATATCTGCTTTATTGTATATTTTATCGAAAAGCAGAATAATAGCCCCCGCTATATCTAAACGAGTAGAGGCAATCCAAGCGGGGTCAAAACTGCGATAGTCCAAGAGATATTGGATTGATACTCCCATCGCCCCCCATAATGAAGCTCCAATGATAATCAATAAAAAGCCTTTCACTCGTGTACTCATTTTCTGAACCAACCTCACATTATTCATTATTATAGTTATTATTATATTTTACCATTTATTAATAAAAATACAAAATTTAATCCCATTTTACGGGCCTTTTCACCATTTTTAAATATAAAGGAAGGATTCGAAATGACCAAATTACGAGAAATTGTCGCTGACTTTTTTGATTTACACTCAGACCGCGCTCCCATGCACGAAATTATCGATAGAATCAATAGTGGCAGTATGATAAAGGGCACGAATATGTCCATCCTCATTCTTGCTATCTTCATCGCTTCTATCGGTCTAAACATGAACAGTACCGCCGTAATTATCGGTGCCATGCTCATCTCTCCGCTTATGGGCGTAATTATGGCCATCGGTTACGGCTTAGCTTCTTATAACACCGCTTATGTGCGTAGCTCCATTCTAAAATTGCTCTTTCAGGTGTTTATCTCCGTCCTAGCCTCCACCATTTATTTTAAATTATCACCTATCACCTCCGCTTCTTCCGAACTTTTGTCGCGCACTTCTCCAAATACCTGGGACGTGCTTATCGCCTTTTTTGGCGGACTAGCAGGGGTCATTGGCATCACACGCATTGAAAAAAGCAATGTCATCCCTGGTGTCGCTATCGCCACCGCATTAATGCCCCCTCTCTGTACAGCTGGTTACGGATTAGCAGTTGGTTCCTGGCAGTATTTCTTTGGTGCGCTATACCTCTTTTTCATCAACGGTTTTTTTATCTGCCTATCAACCTTCATCGTTCTCAAATTAATTCATATTCCCATCAAAAAATATCCGTCTGTACAAGGGTTACGTCGTCAAAAGCTCTATTTAATCGCCATCAGTATCATTATTATTCTACCCAGTCTCTACTTTGCCTATAATAGTGTCAATAACAACCTAGCTCACACCGAAGCCGAAACATATATTCGCAAAAACTGGAATTTTTCTAATCTGCAAGTTGTTTCCTACTCCATCAACGAAAAGAAAAAAACGCTTGATGTTGTCGCTATTGGACGTAATTTAGACCAACGGGAAAAAACAAATTTGACAAGTGAACTAAAACAATATCCTAAATTAAAAAATTTACACCTAAACATTATTCAAAATGATTACAGTGCTAGCTTAAATAAACAGGACATTCAATCCCTCATTGAAAACAAATTGCAAGGCATGGACTCGGCTAATCGCAATGAATTAAAGAAATACAAAGACCTCAGTATCAACTATTATCCCGCTTATTATCGCTTTAGCGAGGACCAAAAAATTATTGCTGCCTTAAATAAAAAATTACCCATCATCTTTCCGCAGGTGGTAAAAGTCGAAGGAGCTTCCATCGCCACTGCCAATGCCAAGGGAGAAATAAAAATGCAGGCCTTTATGACTATCGTCTATGTTAAACAAGAAATTTCGCAACGCGATGCGCAAAAAATCAAAGCATGGATAAAGGAAGAATGTAAATTGCCAGTAGTGCTGACCATAGAAAAGAATGACCAAGCAGCTACTGATGTTATTTTGGGCAACGGAGTTTTTTAATTGCCAAACAATTTCTTTAAAAAGTGCATACTTTTGCTAAAAACATATAATAAAGGAAAAGACAGATACTCTCTAAGAGTACCTGCCTTTTCCTTATTTATAATAATATTATCTATCTATTATTCTTCATCTAAAAGAGCCACTTCTCTATCAATCAACTCTTTCAATCTTCTCAATTCAGTTTCATTAAGCGTTATCCCTTTTGTCATCTTTGCATGGTCTGGAGACCAAGTCCTGATGTCATATTTAGGGTCTCTACCATTCCACATTACTTGATTAAATTCTAAATTCCAGCCCTTAGAACCTTCCGAAATGATTCCCAATTCATTGGCAATTTCAAATTTAAAATCCTTGTTTTCTTTAGCCATAATCATTTTCTCCTTATCGATAAAAACGATTTATTATTTGTTTGTTTTATTCCTCTTTTAGACCACTTAACAGTAAAATTCGGGCCTAAAAGTTGCTTAATATACAGTTCCATTGCTTTGTCAACGGGCAACCAAACCACTTTTCCAGTAGTACTCTCGATGACGGTATAATTTTCTTTTTTCAACAATTTGATAGCTTGTGGCAAATCTGCCGGACATTTTCTTTCTTCTAAAGATGAAATATCATATTTTCCACTATCCTCAGCCACCATTTCTACATCTGTATTTATTGGCATTTGGTAAATAATCGGTTCAATACCTAAAGACATTTGTTTAATATTATTGTCATTTTTGATAAATGTTTTTTTCTGTGAAGTTAACAAATTACCTTTACTTCTATCTTCAGCAACTATTCCTACATCCGTATTCACTTGTCTGTGGAATTTAATTGGTTCAGCTACTAACGGAGTTTGTTTTATAGCATAATCATCATCTTTAGCCGACAACTTTCCTAAGTAACTAGTGTCGTTATTCGCGGATTGTAAAGAAATAGTATCATTATTTAGCTTTTTTTCTTTACCAGCTAATATCATAGCTGCCCGTTGTTTGACACGTGCCAACAACGTCGTGCTACTATCTTGTTGTTTTACCTTTTGTTCATTTTCTGGATAAATGCCACGCGTTTGTAAATCATTAATCACTCGGTTTATAGTTACATTTGGATTTCTAAAATATTCGCTCCCACGAATGCGAATAAAATTCCATCCCAAACGTTCCAAAATAGTTTGTCTTTCCATATCATTACGAACCTGTTCTGGAGAGCTGTGATATCTATCGCCATCACATTCAATGGCCACTTTTGTATCTCCACATAGTGCTACCATATCGATGCGATACGCACCCACTTTCCATTGTTGTATAATATGATACCCGCGAGATTTCAACTGCATCGCCACTTGAACTTCAAATTCAGAATCGGCTAAAGCTGATACGGTATTTCTTTGCATCTCTAATTCACTAGGGTTCATAGCAAATTCGATAAGGCCTTTTCTGATATCTCCAGGTTTTAAATTTACATTATTATCTAATGAGTGTACTACCCACAATTGGTCCCTGGCTCGGCTAACTGCCACATTATACCGTTTTCTATACTTATCCTGAAATCCATACCCCAGTAAATGCAAAGGTTCATCTGGTTTTTTCGGACTATCTACTAAGCTGAGGAAAATTACATCCCGTTCATCACCTTGAAAATTAGAAGAATCGCCACACAAAATTTCTCTTTTTTCTATATCTACTGCCTTTATTTTATTACTTATCAAATTTTCAATATATCTAGCCTGTTCACTACCCAAAAGAGAAATTACGCCAAATGTTTTTCCAGCGTATTCGGGTTGCTCAATGCACGCTTGCATTAAGGCAACAATCGCTTTTGCCTCTTCAATATTAATTTTTCTACTAACATCACGACTTCCGGCAGTCACGCGATAATTGACAACAGCCGGTAACAAATTACTGCTACTAGCCGAGCGCAGAGGTAAAATCTTCCCTTCATAAGATAACCAATTACTATAACTTATTATCTCGGGAACACATCTAAAATGTTCCTTTAACATCAACGGATGATATGTCGTCATCGCTAAATCATAAATAGAGGTCTGCGCATCATAAATTATATCGTTAGGAATATCTTTAGCCAAATACATTTTCCTAATTTCATCCATTTTATCATTGTCTACGCCAACTCCTATTGGACTTACTTGTTTATCGTCACCAACAATAATAACCTTTTTACCCATATAAAGTATAGCCAGCGAAGAAATATCGGCCTGACTAGCTTCATCTAAAATAACAATGTCAAAAATATTTTCTGCTGGATTAAGATTTTCTAGTGCCTTATGTATAGGCATTATCCAAGCGGGAACCGCTTTCTGACATTTTTTCATCAATTCTCTAGCTTCTGCTCTAAATTTTGGCGCTCTTTTACCAGTTCCCTTCCCAATTTTTCCTACTACTATACGCCATCCTTGTAAAGCTTGCTGTAAAGATAAGTCAGTCTCAACCCTAGATAACACCCAATACCAACCCAATTTTTCTGCATACTTAGCAGTGATTTGACGGTAATCTACACTCAATTTCTTACTTTTTATTTGATAATCACTCAAAGGTGTAGAATTTATCTCGTCTAATAACAATGATAATTGTTTCCACTTCCATGCATCCATAATATCAGTTGGTACAACATCTCGACCATGAATCCCAACTCGGTCTTGAATAGCCTTAACCCAATCAGGTGCATATGGGCTTAATCGTTTTAAATACTCATTGCGCCGATGTAAGAGATTATATTTATCATATACAGTAGTCAATTTTCTAATGCCTTCACCGTATAATTTCACATCTTGACTATTAACTGCTTGGTATAATTTCTGCATGATATTGCTATTGACACGATTCTCTCTATAAATCAATTTCTCTAATGCATGCAGTCGTGCTTTATATTCATCTATTTTTAAGATAGCTTCGCATACATTACAATATAAGGGGATATCCACACGCATCGCTTGCAAGCGCTTTTCCAAAATTACCTGCCCAGAATCCAACATACTAATCCCACAAATATCAGTTTCTGGAAAGTTAGTCATATTCAATAACCGTATAAATACTGGATATTCTACTTCTGTCCAGTGCAAAGAGCGACTAATCGCGCATAAATATTGTTCTATATGTCGCTCTGGTTCAGAACCAAAATCAATGAAAGCGGGAACTTTATGTGGTACTAATAATTCTTCCCAAAAATTATTACAACGCCATCTAGAATTTGACAATTCAATATAGATAATTGCCAATTCACATTCCCGTTTAGATTTAATAAAATGCCCAGATATCTGAACAGATTTTAGGGCTTTACTACAATCTTTATGTAGGAAAGAAAAAAACATCGGTAATGTATCATTATTATCAAAATAATTTCTTGCTTCTTTTAACGATGTCAATAACCATTCTTTTGGTACGTCCTCGGCAATCTCAATATCTTCTCCTATTGATTTATCAGCAAACTCAGCTCCCAATTCTTTTGTTTTATTAATCTGTGCAACAAAATTTTCCCATCGTTTTTTATAACCACCACCAGCTTGTACATCCAAAATTATACTTTGCTGCCAAGGAGTTAACTCCACATAACTCTGACAATATTTTTTTAAATTCTGTAAAGCTTCCACCGCTGGATAATCAAAAGAAAATTCTTTTCCCTGATAATTATGACAATATATTCGTTTATCTTTAGCCTTAATTTTCAATTTTTCCTGCGAGTTTACGGATTTAATATATTCTTGCAATTCATTTAAGTCATTACATATTTCAGAAAATTTATCCAACGTCCAAAGTTCTGTTGGCGCTGGTAAAATACAATTTAATTCCAAAACATCCTCTTCAGTTATAATACTATTACTCTGATACAGTTCTGCCAATTCATTAAATGTCAATGGCAATACAGAATCAGCTATAACTTTCCCAGGAATGTAATCTAATTTTCCCCTCTGGCTAGATACAAATTTAGCCGCTTCAGTTGGAGTAAAACTTTCTCCCTGATATGTAATAGATTGACATTCTTGTTGCAAACTCATAAAAATTTTTTTACGTACTTCACTAAGCTGAGCGATAATATCTTGTCTCTTTCTCCCTAAAACTTCTATTTCCTTTTTCAACTCACTAGCTGAATGCTCAGACATAAAATCAGTAATTCCAGCTACTGATTTTTGCATATCCTTATTAGAATCATCCAATAAAGATACACATAAACTCTGTAAACCAGGAACAATTTTGTCCTTCAAAACGGTCAATGCTTTTGTCGTTTGGCTAGTGACAAGGATACTCTTTCCCTGAGAAATAAAATGTCCCAAAAGATTGGCAATAGTATGTGTTTTTCCTGTACCTGGTGGACCTTGCACCAATACTGCACTGTATTTTTCAATGCGTTGAGCGATTTCCAACTGTTCTCGATTTGCTTCTTTACTAAGCAAAATATCTTCACTTTCGCCGCCAACCATCGCCAACTGCTTATCAATCGAAAATTTTCTTTCAGCCAGCGGAGGAGCGATAATTCCCCCTTGAGTAAGGTCCAATATAGTTTTAGGAATAATTCCTTTTTCTTGCACAGATTCTAGAATTTTTTCAATAGCACCAACCGTCCCATCAGGCCTTTTTCTGATAAAAAAATACGGCTCATTATATATCAAACAATCGCATTTATTTTCCCATCCATCTAATACAGCTGTATCTACATACTGTCCTTTTGATGTTAGCTTTCTTATAAATACCTTAAAAAAATCTAGTGTTTCATTTCTATCTAAAGGGTGATATTCTTTTTCTGCAACCTCTCGCCTTAAAGCTGGTATCTCTTGCAAATTAAGACCATTTATCTGCTTTAACCCATCTGAATAAAGTTCTGAAATTGCCTCCGTATCACGAATCAATATAATATTTTGTTCGGCATCAAATTCTAGACAAACCTTTCGAAGTAAAATAGGATGTTTCAAAGTACCATCCTTATGACAAAAAATGCCATTAGCCACCACCATTTCCTTTATTTCACCATTGCGCTGCAAATCAAAATAAGCCCTATACAATTTAATAAACCATTCATTATTTTGCGCAATTTTTTTCTGCTTTGCCGCCCATTTATTTCTTTTCAAAATCCAGGTATTATATGCAGTTACCCTTGCTCGCTCTTCTTCAAAACTGACTTCCTTTTCTTCTTGTCTGCCAGAAACCTTATCTTTAATAACAATATTTCTTCTAGAAAAGCAAATGTCCATTTCTTTATAATTATTCCAATCTGCAGATAACCAACCATCTAATATCTTAGGAGGCAAAGGGCAAGCCGTATATTCTTCCTTTTGCACAGATAGTAGTATTGCTTCCTCGTCTATATCTTCATTTAAACTGTCATCTTTTACTCTATCTTGGTAAAACAATCTTATTTTATCTTCTTTTTTAGGTAAATCAGCGCACTTCAATAACCATTCATATTTATCGATATCTACAATGTCGTTTTTTCGCAACTTATGTAATTCTTCAATGTATTTAAATAACGATGTTGCCTTTTCAATACTAATATCTTGTTGATTATTATCCATAATATCCATCACCTAAATAAACGATATTTACATATATAATACTTTTGACAAATGCAAACATTTTTACGTATAAATTAAAATC
>JAHHSQ010000034.1 GCA_020025135.1 Pectinatus sp. | reverse complement strand
CAAGGTTCGCTAATATCCCAGAATCCCTCGGCTTTAGCCGTGGGGAGTATGTCAACTTCTTCACATGTAGACACTGAAAAATAATATTGACATTGTTTTATGCATCCTTATCTCCTCGGGGGATGGGGATGCATTTTTAAAGCAAATTATGCTTGGCAAGGAGGGTTTATATGACAAAATTTGAAGATAAACAGAACGAATTGAAATGTTCTTTTTGCGGCAAACCACAATCCCATGTACGAAAACTCATTGCCGGCCCTGGCGTCTATATCTGTGACCAATGTATCGAACTATGTAATGATATAATCGACGAAGAATTCGTCAACAGTTTAGAAATGACTGCCCATCACGTTCCTAAACCAAAAGATATCAAAAAATTGCTTGATTACTATGTCATTGGACAAGAAGAAGCAAAACGGGCCCTTTCTGTAGCAGTTTATAACCACTACAAACGCATCAATACGCTAGCGATGGACAATAATGATGTAGAACTACAAAAATCAAACATTCTCCTTCTCGGTCCTACAGGTTCAGGAAAAACTCTCTTGGCACAAACGTTAGCGCGTATTTTACGTGTTCCTTTTGCCATCGCTGATGCCACTTCTCTCACTGAGGCAGGGTATGTCGGCGAAGATGTAGAAAATATTCTCCTGAAATTAATTCAGGCAGCTAATTTTGATATTGAAAAGGCATCTAAAGGCATCATTTATATCGACGAAATAGATAAAATTTCTCGCAAAGCAGAAAATCCTTCCATTACCCGCGATGTCTCTGGAGAGGGCGTACAACAAGCTTTACTCAAGATATTAGAAGGTACTGTTGCCAATGTTCCTGCCCAAGGTGGCAGAAAACATCCTCACCAAGAATTTATCACCATCGATACAACTAATATTCTCTTTATCTGTGGAGGAGCATTCGATGGCTTAGAGAAAATTATCGAAAAACGTCTCGGTCAAAAGTCGATTGGATTTGGTGCCGATGTAAAAAGCAAAGTACAATTAGCCAATGGCGCCTTATTCCGCCAAGTATTGCCAGAAGATTTGCTCAAAACAGGATTAATTCCAGAATTCATCGGCCGTTTACCTATCGTTGCTTCTCTAAATCCACTCGACAAACAGGCCCTTATCGATATCTTGACGAAGCCTAAAAACGCCCTCGTCAAACAATACAAACGACTGTTACAACTAGATGGCATCGAATTGCAATTTGACTCCGATGCCTTGGAACTGATAGCGCAAAAAGCCTTAGAACGGCATACCGGTGCACGTGGTCTCCGCTCTATCATTGAAGATATTATGCGAGATATAATGTATGAGTTGCCTTCTACAAATGGCGTTACTGCCTGCCGTATCACCAAGAACGTCGTAGAAAAACAAGATAAACCCCTTTTAACTTACGGCAATAAATTAATTAAAGATGTAAAAAGCAGTACTGCCCAGGAAGAAACAGCTTAAACTTACACTTTAGGAGTTGTTATATCTATCACATTAATTGCTAGATATGACAGCTCTTCTTTCTTTATTACTCCTTATCCTCTATGCACCAAATTATCCAGCATACACTCATAAGTATCTGAAAGGAAGTGTTAATTTGGAAAAAACTTTGCCTTTAATCCCCTTACGTGGTATTGTTATCTTTCCACACATCATTGCTAATTTAGATGTTGGAAGGCCAAAATCCGTTTTAGCTCTTGAAAAAGCCCTCTTAAAAGATAACAGAGAATTCTTCGTATCCGCTCAGCGAGATGCCGACATTGAAGAGCCAATGGCCTCTGACATCTATGACATTGGCACTATTGTCACCGTGCGCAGTACTTATAAACTACCTGGCGGTGTTATTCGCGTCTTGGTGGAGGGAAAATGTAGAGCCACAATAAAAAATTTTCAAGATAATACCGACTGCTATATGGCAACTGTCGAACCACACCTTGATAATTCTTTTTTACCTAATAAAAAAATTTCTGATGATATCAATTTGGAGGCACTAGTTCATGCCCTCATATCGCAATTTGAAAATTGGATCAAATTGAGTAAAAAAATACCGGCAGAAGCGCTTATTTCTATTTCTCTGCTAGAAGATATCGGGCAAATGTGCGACCTCATCAGTAGCCATATGTCCTTCTCCATGGAAACAAAACAAGAACTTCTCGGCATTTTAGACCCTATTAAACGCTTGGAAAGACTCTATACGCTCCTCCTCAAAGAAATAGAAATCCTCAAAATTGGCAAAGAAATTACTTCCCGTGTTCACAAAAAAATGGATAAGACACAACGTGAATATTATTTGCGCGAACAAATCAAAGCCATTAGAGAAGAACTTGGAGATGACGAAGATGCTGATGGAGATATGGAAAAATATAAAAAATCCCTAGCCGAAAATACTTTTCCACCAGATGTAGAAAAGGTCTTAAAACAGGAAATCAAACGCCTCGCCAAAATCAGTCCTAGTAGCAGTGAAAGCAATGTCATTCGCACTTATATAGAAACGTTATTATCCGTGCCTTGGCTCAAGCATTCCGACGACGCACTCGATATAAAAAGAGCAGCCGAAATTTTAGACCGAGAACATTATGGATTAAAAGATGTCAAAGAACGCATCTTAGAATATCTGGCTGTAAAACAATTATCAGATACCCATCATTCTCCTATCATCTGTTTAGTTGGTCCACCTGGTGTTGGCAAAACATCCCTTGCTACGTCCATTTCTAAGGCCATCAATCGCCGTTTCGTGCGAGCCTCCTTAGGCGGAATCAAAGATGAAGCGGAAATTAGAGGGCATCGACGCACCTATATCGGCGCTATGCCCGGACAAATCATGAAAAGTATTATTCAAGCCAAAACGAACAATCCCCTCTTTCTCTTGGATGAAATCGATAAAATGAGCAGTGATTTTCGTGGCAACCCAACGGCAGCCTTACTAGAAGTATTAGACCCTGAGCAGAATAACACTTTTCTTGACCATTATCTAGATATTCCTTTTGACCTCTCTAATGTTTTCTGGGTTGTTACCGCTAACAATCTCGCTGATATCCCCTTGCCGCTGCGTGACCGCATGGAAATAATCAAATTATCTAGCTACACCAATGTAGAAAAATTTCACATTGCCCAACGGCACCTCATCGATAAACAACTGAAAAAATCTGGTCTAAGCAAAGCACAATTGCAATTTACCAAAGAGGCGATAAATAAAATTATCGTCGATTATACGCGAGAAGCAGGTGTGCGCGATTTAGAAAGAAAAATAGCTTCCATTTGCCGAAAAGCCGCTAAGACCATTGTGGAAGGGGAAAAAAAGCGCCTACGCATCACGGTCAAAAATCTCGCCTCGTTTTTAGGAAGACCCTATCCTCCAGCCAATTATACTGAAAAAACTGCCCAAGTCGGACTAGTTATCGGTTTGGCCTGGACACAAGTGGGCGGTGAAATTCTTCCCACTGAAGTAAATATTCTAAAAGGAAAAGGCCGCTTAATTTTGACTGGTCGCTTAGGGAAGGTGATGCAAGAATCTGCACAAACTGGCCTCAGTTATATTAGAAGTTGCTCTCACGAATTGCAACTAAAACCCAATTTTTACGAGAAAAATGACATTCATATCCATTTACCTGAAGGAGCTATTCCCAAGGATGGCCCATCCGCTGGTATCACCATGACTACCGCTATGATATCTGCTTTAACTAACCAAAAAGTACGCAGTGATGTAGCCATGACTGGAGAAATCACCTTGCGCGGCCGAGTTTTGCCCGTGGGGGGATTAAAAGAAAAAATTCTCGCCGCTTACCGCGAAAAAATTTATACCATTATTTTACCTTGGGATAATCAGCGCGATATCGAGGATATAGATGCTGATATCAGAAATAAAATGACTTTTATACCAGTAAAAAATATGAAGGAAGTATTGGAGCACGCTTTAAAAAATGAATAATGAAACCACTCCGCTAAACATCACAAAGGCAGAGTATTTACTCTCTCTTGTCAACGGCAAAAACCTGCCTCAACCACGTTTACCAGAAATAGCTTTCATTGGCCGTTCCAATGTTGGTAAATCATCTCTAATAAATTCTCTAGCGAGAGTACGCGGGTTAGCAAAGGTCAGTCAAAGCCCTGGTAAAACACAAACTATCAACTATTTCCAGCTGAATTGTCGCTATCCAAACGGCAATGATAAACTGCTCTATCTAGTTGATTTACCTGGTTATGGTTACGCTAAAACCAGCAAAAAAAACCGCCAAATTTGGTCTGCTTTCACCAAAGATTATTTTGCCACTAGCACCACTTTATTCTGTGTTTGTCTCCTCATCGATTTACGTCATCCCCCAATGGATTCTGACATTGCCATGTTTAAAGAACTAGTTGCCCAGCATTTGCCTGTTTTAGTCATTGCTACCAAGGCAGACAAATTGACAAAAAATCTCCGCAACAAAAATCTAGCTATCATTCGCAAGACCCTACAACTGCCAGAGGAGACCGTCCTGCCCTACTCTTCGGTAGATGGTACTGGCCGAAACGAATTGTTAAACTTAATAGCTGATTCACTCCAGTAATAACTCTAGTATTAAGGTCAAAATGTCAGAAATTAACTATTATTTTGTTCGTGCAAAATCAGTACTTATGTTATAATGAGAATATTATTTTGAGGTGCAGTATTGCCTACATTAACACCACTAGAAAAAAAAATACTCAATCTCTTACAGACCAACCTTCCGCTCTTGCCACGCCCCTTTCAAAATATCGGCGAAAAAATTGGCATCTCGGAAGAAATTGTTATTCAAACTTTGCAATCGCTAAAAGAGCGCGGTTATATTAGGCGCATCGGAGCTTTCTTTTCTTCAGAAAAGCTCGGATACCACGGCACTTTAATCGCCCTAGAGGTAGACCCAAAGGAATTGCCTAGGGTAGCCAATTTTGTAAATGGTTTTCCCAATATCACCCATAATTACGAGCGCAGTGGTAGCGCTTATAATCTCTGGTTTACTCTCTTGACCAAGAGTCAAGCAGAGGAAGAGCATATTTTACAACAAATTATCTCTGACTCTGCGGTAAAAGCCCACCTCAATTTGAAGAGCGAATATAAAAGCAAAGTAAATGTAAACTTTCACTTAAAGTAGGTATGTTATGACCAACACGGAATTAGACCAACGCATTATTGCCGTATTAGAAGCGGATTTTCCCCTTGTTCCCAATCCCTACGCTCAGATGGCAGAAAAAATAGGCATTTCTGAAGCAGTACTCTTAAGCAAATTGACCGCTTGGTCAAAACAAGGTATTATCCGCAAGCTAGGAGCTGTGCTCACCCATCGACAAGTCGGTTATCAGTATAATGCCCTTTGTCTTTGGGAAGTGCCAACTGCTAGAGAAAACGCCATTGCTACACAACTAGCCCAATTTTCTTGCCTTTCTCACTGTTATACGCGCCAACCATTTCCGCAATGGCCATACAATCTGTATGCCATGTTGCATGCTCATGACCAGATTGAGGCACATCATTTTTTAACAGAAATTGCCAAGCAATGTCTGCTACCACCACCTTTACAACTTTGTACCGTAAAAGAGTGGAAAAAAACCAGTATGCGATATGCCCTTCACAAATAATTTTATATCTGTAGTATCTTGGAGGTAGATTAATTTTGAAATACATGAGTGGAAATGAATTGAGGAAAAAATATCTCGATTATTTTAAAGAGCGTGGCCATCTCTGTCTGCCTAGTTTCTCCTTAATTCCAGAAAATGACCCGTCCTTGTTACTCATCGGTGCTGGCATGGCTCCTTTAAAACCGTATTTTACAGGAAAAATGAAGCCACCTTGCACACGCATTACCACCAGTCAACGTTGCGTTCGCACAGGAGATATTGAAAATGTCGGCCGAACTGCACGCCATCAAACTTTCTTTGAAATGCTCGGCAATTTCTCCTTTGGCGATTATTTTAAAGCGGAAGTAATCCCCTGGGCTTGGGAATTTTTAACCAAAGAATTAGAATTGCCAGTCGATAAATTATGGGTCAGCATTTACCCCAAAGACGAAGAAGCATACAAAATTTGGACAGAAAAAACCTCTGTCTTGCCAGAACACATCGTCCGCATGGAGGACAATTTCTGGGAAATTGGTAGCGGTCCTTGTGGCCCTGACTCCGAAATTTACATTGATTTAGGAGAAGAACGCGGTTGTAAGAGTCCCGATTGCGCACCTGGTTGCGATTGCGACCGCTATCTTGAAATTTGGAATCTCGTCTTCACCCAATATGATAAAAAAGAAAATGGCGATTACGAGCCACTAGCTAAAAAGAATATCGATACCGGTGCTGGTTTAGAACGCCTTGCCTCAGTATTACAAGGTAAACCGACCAATTTTGAAACGGACTTACTCTTCCCACTCATCGAATACGCCTCTGCTGTATCCGGCATTCCTTATAATAGCAATCCGCAATCTGATATTTCTATGAAGGTCATCGCTGACCACGCCCGCAGTATTGCTGTTATGGTCATGGACGGCATTTTGCCTTCCAATGAGGGACGCGGTTATGTCTTGCGCCGCATCTTGCGTCGTGCTGTTCGCCATGCTCGTATGCTCGGCATTGAAAGGGAATTCTTAGCTGATACCGTTGATATCACTGCCAAAATTTACAGCGATGCTTACCCAGATTTAACGGCACGTCTCGACTACATCAAAAACGTCATTTCCATCGAAGAAAAGCGCTTTCAAAAAACCCTTTCTCAGGGAATTACCTTGCTAGAGTCAGAAATTGAACAGTTAAAACAAAAGGGTCAAAGGGAATTAAATGGCGATATTGCCTTTAAACTCTACGATACTTACGGTTTCCCAGTAGAATTAACAGAAGAAATTCTTCATGAAAACAATCTCGAATTGGACAAAGCCAATTTCGAAAAAGCGATGCAAGAACAGCGCGAACGCGCTCGCTCTGCTAGACAAGAAAATAAACGCCTCGATATTCCAGATTTAAATACCATCAACATCGACAAATTGGAAATTGACGAAAATGCTGTCGCAGCAGAAATCGTCTGCATGTGGAAAGATGCTCAGTTAGTAGATGTATTAGAAGATGGTGACCAAGCAGGCGTCATCCTCGATGTCACACCATTTTATGCTGAAGGTGGCGGACAAATTGGTGATTCTGGTGTCTTAATCGCGCCAATGGGTAAATTGGTAGTTTCCAATACCAAAAAATTATTAAACGGCACCGTTTACCACCTTGCCTATGTTGAAGAGGGCAGTGTGCGCCTCCACGATAAAGTGCGCATTGAAGTGGATAAAAAGCGCAAGTTAGCTTCCGCTCGCAACCACACTGCTACACATCTCTTACAAGCGGCCCTCAAAAAAATCGTCGGTGACCATATCAATCAAGCTGGCTCCTCTGTGACACCAGAACATCTTCGCTTTGATTTTTCTAGCTTTGAACCTATTTCTGCCGAACAATTACAAGCTGTAGAAAAGTTGGTCAATACAGAAATCATGCGTGCTATACCAGTTACCGCTTCGCACATGAGTTTAGATGAAGCAAAAGCAAAAGGGGCAATGGCTCTTTTCGGCGAAAAATACGGCGATATAGTGCGGGTTATCAATGTCCCTGACTTTAGCATGGAATTATGCGGTGGTTCACACGTCCATAATACTGGCGAAATCGGTTTCTTTAAGATTCTCAGCGAAACTGGCGTCGCAGCTGGTGTTCGCCGCATTGAAGCTATTACTGGTGAAGTTGCTTATCAATATTTAACAGAACAAATGGCTACATTAAATGCTATCTCAGAACACCTGAAAACAGATTCCTCGGACATCTTAGGTAAAATTGCCGTTCTAGAAGAAAACAATCGCGAATTGAAACGTGAATTAACCTCTCTGAAAGATTCCGAAGCAGAAAATATCGCTCAAAAATTGTTAAAAACTGCCATTTCCATCGATGATTGCCAAATTATCACCCAAACAGTCAAATTAGATACCATAGATGATTTGCGCAATTTAGCGGATGTTCTCTGTACAGCAATTCCGTGTGGTGCAGTCATTTTAGCTAATCCACATGATGGTAAACTCAATTTGATTGTCAAAATCAGTGACGCCGGCATTAAACGTGGCCTCCATGCTGGAAAAATTGTCAAGGAAATTGCTCCCATTATCGGTGGCAAAGGTGGCGGACGTCCTAATATGGCCCAAGCTGGTGGCACCAAGCCAGAAGCATTACCTACTGCCTTCCAAGCTGCCCAAGATTTTATCAAAACACAATTACAAGCGTAACAATAAAACTCTAACTGCGCAGAAAAAGGAGGTGTCGTTTCTCTAGGAAACGGAAAAAATGGCTAATATAGAAGAAACTATGATGTTCAAATTTGGCAGTGAGGAAAATAAAGCTGCCAAGGCAATCAAGGAAACCTGTTTGGCAATGCGCGAAAAAGGTTATGACCCGATAAATCAATTCGTCGGCTATCTTTTATCGGGAGACCCTGCCTATATTACCTCTTATAAAGAAGCACGCAGTAAAATTCGCAGTATTGAACGTGATGAGCTTTTAGCCGAATTAATAAAATTTTATTTAGAAAATAACAAGGAACTCTAATATGCGCACAATGGGTAACAAGACTACTGCACCAGCGCACAAAAAATGTGGTGCCCAAGTAGATGCCCTTTACATCTCGCAAGAGGTGTAAACGCAGTGTTAATTGCTTTGAATCCCTAAAGCCTTACCCCGAAACAGGAGCTTGAAAAAGCAAACTGAATGGTGTGAAAACGAAAAAAACGTAAGGATGGCATATGGTGCAATACAAGCGATTTTGGGCAACACGCCTTCTAAATCGTCCTAAGTGCTCAAAATGGGTGTTTAGCAGGGAAAGCCCTAAACCTATCAACTATAGGTATGGGATACCTTCAACGACTATCTCCTCGAGGGAGAGTAAAACCGCAAGCGAAGGGCGGAAGAAAAATACTGCCCCTGCCTAAGCAGGGTGAAGACATAGTCTGCACTGGCTCGAAAGAGTCAGAGGTCTGCCGAAGAATTCGGTAAGACTGCGTCAGAAATTGCACTCTAACGCGAACAACTCGGCTTAGATGTCGGCGATAAGACCATCGGCGTCGCTATCAGCGACGCCTTGCGTTTTACCGCCCAAGGTATAAAAACCATTCGTCGTCACGACGATTTAACAATTGATTTGCAAGAACTAGCAACCCTCATCAAAGATTATGAGGTGGATAAAATTGTCATCGGTTTGCCTAAAAATATGAATGGCACAGAAGGAGAGCGGTGCGATATTATTCGCGATTTCGCTCATTCTCTAGAGACAATTTCTCCGCCAGAAATTGTCTTTTGGGATGAACGCCTCTCCACCGTCGCAGCAGAAAAATATCTGATTGCTGCCGATGTTAGCCGTGGCAAAAGGCGGAAAATTATTGATAAAATGGCTGCTGTCTTTATCTTGCAAGGATATTTAGATAGCAATCCACACAAATTATAAAAAAAAGGGAATGTATGAAAATACATTCCCTTTTTTACAACCATTTTTATTTATCAAAGATATTTTTTAACGCTTGCTTATTGACATCGCGATTCAGCTGTGCCAAATAAGTTGTCAATTTTATATTTTTCGGACAGACCTCAACACAATTTTGACTATTTCCGCAACTGGTAATACCACCCTTTTCCATGAGCACATTCAACCTATCAGAAGCAGCAAATTTGCCCAAAGGATTGTTGTTAAAAAGATAAGCCTGCACTATCGGTGCCGGTCCCATAAAATCGGAGCGTGGTCCTACATTAGGGCAAGCCTCTAAACAGCAACCACAAGTCATACACCGTGCTATTTCATAGGCAATATCTACTTCCTGCGGATTACGCGGTGGATAGGTTGATTTATTATCCCAACTCCCCTCAATATCTACCCAACCATGAATTTTTTTCAAACTATCAAACATTCTTGAACGGTCTACCATCAAATCTCGAATAACAGGAAAAGTACGTGCTGGTGCCAAATGAATTGGTTCTTTTAGATTTTTAACCAATGCGGCACATGCCTGTTGCACACGACCATTTATAACCATAGTACAAGCACCACATACCTTTTCTAAACAATTACATTCCCAAACTACCGGCGTAGTGCGTTTTCCACTTTTCGTCACTGGATTTTTCTGAATTTCCTGCAAAGCTCCTACCACATTAAGTGACGGAGTGTAAGGCACTAAAAATTCTTCTCGATACGGTTTGCTCTCTGGCATATCTTGTCTTTCAATACTATTTTCGTTCACAAGGAAACGCCACTTTCCCCGCAGTTCTCTTGAGAACTTCTCACGATTTCTCGCCAGTACAGACTATCTCTTCCCCCGACGTGCTGGGGGGAAACCACTTCCACACGCTTGTATGTACTTCCTTTCGGAATAGTCGTTGAGCTTTCCCCTCTTCGGGACTTAGTTGCTGATTGCCGATTTACTGATGTTTAGGATTTAACCATGCACTATCTAATCAATTTTTTTGCTTTCGCCACACTCACGCTTATTTTTCTTTCAAAATAACGTTGTTGTCTAATTAGCTTTACGGTTTTCCAGCAATTCAATTTCCTTTCAATCCAACAATATGACAAAATGTCCTGCATACAAGTTTCCCTATATGTTTACTATCGCTATTGAAATACTCCGCAAAGTATCACGTTAATAAAATGTACCATTTTGCCCATTTTTTACCCTCCTTAGATATCGTAACGACGTGGACGAGGTTTTATCAAGGAACAATTAAATTCCCGATAACTGATATCTGGTTCTTGTGTTTGCGCATTAAAAACGGCAATGGTCGTTTTTAAATAATGTTCATCATCGCGGTATGGATATTCTGGTTTATAGTGTGCACCGCGACTTTCATTACGCTCTAAAGCAGCCCTAGCAATCGCTAAAGCATAAATTATCATATTTTTTAACTGCCTAATAGCAAAGACTTCTTGATTACTCCAACTGCTTCTATCCATAATACCAATTTGTTGCCACTTTTCTTGCAAAATATGTAATTCCTTTAAGCAGTGCTGTAATTGGTCATTATGGCGAATAATCGTACAATAACGCGTCATCACCTCGCCTAAATCACGATGCAACTGGTATACATTGATGCGACCATTCAAGCCCAAAATTTCTCGATATTCTTGATTTTCTCGCTCTACGGCTTGTACCAACTCCTCTTTACTTAGAGCTTCTCCACATTCTTTAGAATGCACCCACTTAACTGCCTCTGGTCCTGAAATCGTCCCTGAATACACCGCTGACAAGAGGGAATTAGCTCCTAAGCGATTAGCACCGTGGTATTGATAATCACACTCTCCCGAGGCAAAAAGACCTGGTATACTAGTGTGATGCGTTAAATCTACCCACAATCCGCCCATCGAATAATGTACAGATGGGAAAATACGCATCGGTACTTGACGTGGGTCTTCACCTGTAAATTCAGAATATATTTCAATAATTCCACCCAATTTGTGCTCCAAAACGGCAGGAGATATTTCCGTCAAATCGAGATAAACTGCATTTTTCCCATCAATCCCTAAACCATCCTCAACACAAACCTTGTATATTTCGCGTGCTGCAATATCGCGTGGCACTAAATTGCCATAAGCAGGATATTTTTCTTCCAAAAAATACCATTTTTTACCATCTTTATAAGTCCAAATGCGCCCACCTTCTCCCCGACAGGCCTCTGATATAAGACGGTTTTTGTCAACACCTGGAATGGCCGTAGGATGTATTTGAATAAATTCCACATTGCCCAACTCTGCCCCTTGTTGATAGACGGCGGAAACGGCCGCACCATTACAAATTACCGATGCCGTCGACCGACCAAAAACCATGCCCGGACCACCAGTAGCCAAAATGACCGCACCTGCGGAAAAAGCTTGTATTTCCATTGTTTGCATATTCTGTGCGACGATACCGCGACAGATACCTTGGCTATTTTTAACGATATGTAAAAATTCCCACCCCTCGTATTTAGTAACCAATCCTTGTACTTCTAAACGGCGCACCTGCTCATCGAGGGCATATAAAAGCTGTTGACCGGTGGTAGAACCGGCAAAGACAGAGCGTTTATGCTTTTGCCCACCAAAATTACGCAAATCTAAATTGCCTTCAACAGTGCGCGTGAAAGGGACTCCCATCCGTTCAAAAATTTTCACCAATTTAGGAGCAGCTTCACACATCCCGCGCACCGCTTCTTGGTCTGCTAAAAAATCACCGCCATAAATCGTATCATTAATGTGGTCAAAAACGGTATCCCCCTCGCCCTTGCTATCCATACAGGCATTCATTCCCCCTTGCGCGCAAAGGGAATGTGACCTCTTCACCGAACAATAGGAAAATAAATCTACTTTTTCGCCAGCTTCACAAATTTTAATAGTGGCCATTAAACCAGATAGGCCCCCGCCAACGACGACAATTCGCTCTTTACTCAATTATCTACTGCCATATAAAATGTCAAAAACAAATTATCAACACATAAAATTTTTTTACCCTATAAATGACACTTGTTTCTCACATCGGCAGAAGTTATGGCATATTACCACCTTTCTTAGGCAAAATTCCCGATTGAAGCACCTCTGCCACCGCTACAATCAAATGCACTAAAATTTATCTCTACTTTATTTATGATAATATATACACAGCCATAAAAGCAGCCGTTAATCCCGAGAGTAAGACAGCTCCCAACATCATGACGGCATTAATGACTTTTTGAATCCGTCTTCCCTTGGCAATACCCCAAGTCATGCAAAAAGTGGTGACACCATTACACAGATGAAATATCGCTGCTACCATGCCCAGAAAATAGAGAATAAACCAAAATGGATTATGCAACAGATGCTGTAATAAAGCAAAATTTATCGGTAATCCCAATATATCCTTTAAATAGATACGCAAATAACCAATATGTAAAAATAAAAAAAAGACCAAAAAAACAGCCGTATAACGCTGCAATAAAAACTGCCAATTATTGACATATCGGTAATGCCAAGCGTTATTTTTAGCTTGCCAAATTATGTACAAACCATAGACGATATGAAAGAGAAATGGCAAAGCGATGAAAAATATTTCCAAAAAAAGGAAAATAGGATAAGGAATTGCAGCCAAGCGCGCCACCGCTTCATTAAAGACACGTGCACTCACTAAAACAGTAGAATTGGTAAAAAGATGTTCCAGTAAAAACAAGCCGAGCAATACTAACCCACACAGTGAGTGCATTCTCCGCAAGTAGAAGGTGAAATGAAACATCTTGAGATATTTATCTAGCATGACAATTTTCCGTTGCCAATAATCTATAAAAATATATAATTATTGTTTGTTTCTCTGTTCTACAAGCCCAATTTCAATATTAAATATCTACTTTTGTTTGATATAATTCTCCAAGAGCTTAAATTCGGATACAACGTGTCCTACATATTAGCATTATCTTTTTTTAATGATATTATGCTAATTTATATTTCGCTAGATTAACACTTGCATTTAAATCTCTATCAGTAGTTAGCCCACAATTACATTTATATACTCTATCTTTTAGTTTTAAATCTTTCTTAATTGCCCCACAGCAACCACAAATTTTTGATGATTGTTTCTTATATTAGCAAATTTTCTGTATATGTGTTGTACCTTCTTTTCAAGCTTAACAATATTATTAATTTTTATATATTGA
>JAHHSQ010000033.1 GCA_020025135.1 Pectinatus sp. | reverse complement strand
TATAGTAGCAAAAGTTACCCTCAGTTACAAGAATTTTCTGATTTTTCCGATATTGTATAGGTTACATTTGCTTGACGAGTTTTTATTGCTCATGTATAATTTTAATAATATATTTTTTCCATAAAAATGTATTATTACTTTACCACAAGTGCCGTAAATCCCCTGCCTTTAGGCATGGGAATATGAGGCATATCCACCGAATTTGCGTAAGCAATTGAAGGTGGATTATAGTATATAATTGCAAGTTATATATCTGTATGTTATTATATAGGCATGAGCAAGATAACATACAAATCTAATCATAAAAATGGGCAGGGCATTGTCCATTAAGTGAGAAAATATAAGACCTATTCATCTAACATGAAGGCTATTTTCGCTTGTATCTTAGAATCCCACAAATTTATTCGTGGGAGTATGTCAAGAAACACTGTATTTCCTATCCAATACATTTAACTAATGATTGTAGGAAAAAACTTGTAAGAATTTTCAATAAAAAACTTTGCAAATATTGATTTGTGATAATCATTCATGTCAAAATACTAGTTCTCGCTTCTCAGCGCTCTGTCCTTAGGCGCCAAACCCTCTCGCATGTACCAGATATCTTTTATCATCGTCATTTTCACAATGCATTCTCCTCTTTTATCTAGAAACAATACCTGAAAATCTCACCTCATTCTGGACACATGCCTCTCGCCGCTGACGCTTCTTTGCACCTTATTTGTCTTTAGGGACAGAAAACGGCTTAGAAAAATTGCCAACGACCAAACCATGTGAAAATTTTCACACCTGTGCTTTTCTTATTGCGACCGATTTTTCTAATAAAATAGCTGGTATAGCGCTTCTCTAGATAATCAAAAATGGGAGTAAATGCTTATGAAAGAAAATTCACCTCATACTGCACCAAATAACCAAAATCTTTCTTCTGCACATGATGCCCCCAGCCCCATATTTTCTACCACCAAGCCCATCTTGTCAGGTGCTGCAGAAGAACAGCTGGCCCAAATGTCAGATGAAGATATTTTAGAACACATCAATGCCGAAAATGACCAATTTGCCCTAGATTATTTGATAAAACGCTACCGCAATTTGGTAAAATCGCGTGCGCGTTCCTATTTTTTGATTGGAGCAGACCGTGAAGACCTCTTTCAAGAGGGAATGATTGGTCTTTATAAGGCCATCCGTGATTTCCGTGATGACAAGCTGTCTTCTTTTCACGCTTTTGCAGAACTATGTATCACCAGACAAATTATCACTGCCATAAAAACCGCCACACGCAAAAAGCATATCCCATTAAACTCCTATATTTCTTTAAATAAACCACTTTATGATGATGATTCTGATAGAACTCTGCTTAATGTCATTTCTAGCGATTTTTCTACAGATCCCGAAGCACTGATGATTCATCATGAAGAACTCCAGAATATCGAACGGCAAATGGAACGAATCCTCAGTGATTTAGAGTGGCAAGTATTACTTTATTATTTGGATGGTAAATCCTATCAAGAAATCGCAATTGACCTGCATAGACATATCAAATCAGTGGATAATGCCCTCCAACGCATCAAACGCAAATTAGAAAAATTAATGAAAGAACGCCTCAAACATCCCTGAATAACCTAAATAATTTTTATTTATAATGGGCAAAAAGGTCTCCCCAACAGCCGAGCAAACGACTGTTGGGGAGACCTTTTCAGTGTCTTTATCATTCCCCTTTAGGCATATCAGCGCGATAAATTTCTCGGTATTCACTGCCAGAAAAGGCACGTAACATTTTGTAAAAGACAATGAGATTAATAAATAAACCGCCTTCATATACACCAAATGCCAAATAAACAACATAGATATAATCGCCGGCATTTATCAAAAAGAAAAGCAAAAACAGCGGAATCAAGAGCATAGATTTAATTACTTCCAACTGCATCAATTTTTGAAGATAAAAATAATTGACCTGATTAAAAACCCAAATTAAGCGCACTGTTGCTAATGTAATAATCAACATAATTGCCGAAGTAATGATAATGACATGATTGGGAGCCAAAAACATACTGAGAAAACAACATATCAATGCGCCAATCCAATTTACTGGGAAAATAACCCCGATAAAGACAAGCCAACACATTGCCAAATAACCAGTATGCGGACTAGGATAAAGAAAATAAAAGAGCAATATCCAAAATAACATCACTATTTCCGCAAATAAAAAAATCATCGAAGAAATATGCATTTGCTTGATGAGGCCTAATTTCCCCGACATATCATAATTGTTGAGCATTTTATTTGTACCATTTAATTTATATATTTTAGCGAATTATGTCACTAATCTTTTATATCATAACATCATAACTAGTATTTGACAATCTTTCCCGCCCTATACCATCTGACCATATTTTTAGACTAATAGTAAATATCATTCCAGATTATGTTATAATTTTCTCAGACAATACCAATGCTGATATTTTCCTCTCAGCAAGATAAATAACCACGCTAGATAGAAAGGATATTAAATGACAGGTAAAAACATTAGAAACTTTTCCATTATCGCCCATATTGACCATGGCAAATCCACTATTGCCGATAGACTAATTGAGTTTACGGGAACACTTAGCGAAAGAGAGATGGAAAATCAAGTTCTCGACAACATGGATTTAGAACGCGAACGCGGTATTACCATCAAAGCCCAAACTGTCCGCTTAAATTATAAGGCGAAAGATGGTGAAACTTACGAACTAAATCTCATCGATACACCGGGTCATGTAGATTTTAACTATGAAGTATCACGTAGTTTAGCCGCTTGTGAAGGAGCTTTGCTGGTAGTAGATGCTGCCCAAGGCGTCGAAGCACAAACTCTTGCCAATATGTATCTTGCCCTTGAGCATGACCTAGAAATAATTCCCGTCATCAATAAAATTGACCTTCCAAGCGCCGACCCCGACCGCGTTAAGCAAGAAATAGAAGATGTCATCGGCATTCCAGCCGATGATGCCATTTTGTGCAGTGCCAAAACAGGTCTTGGTATTGAAGATATTCTAGAAGCTATTGTCACTAGAATTCCTAGCCCGCAAGGAGATGAAAACCATCCTCTTAAGGCTTTAATCTTTGATTCGTATTTTGATGCCTATAAAGGAGCTATTGCCCACATTCGCCTTTTTGATGGCCAAATAACACCAGGTATGCAATTAAAAATGATGTCAACCGGCAAAACTTTTGATGTTACTGACCTAGGTTGTTTCCGCCCTACCCCAGTAAACGTCGACAATTTGCGCGCAGGACAGGTTGGATTTGTCGCCGGCAGTCTGAAAAATGTCAAAGATGTCCGCGTTGGCGATACCATAACAAGTGTAGAAAATCCGACAGCAGAACCACTACCTGGTTATAGAGGGGTTACCCCAATGGTATATTGTGGCCTTTATCCGATTATCAGTGCTGAATACGACAATCTCAAAGAAGCTTTAGAAAAATTACAATTAAACGATGCCGCCCTCGTCTTTGAACCAGAAACTTCTATCGCCCTCGGTTTTGGTTTTCGCTGTGGATTTCTGGGCTTACTACACATGGACGTCATCCAAGAGCGCTTAGAAAGAGAATATAAACTAAAACTAATCACTACTGCGCCTAGCGTTATCTATCATGTCTTCCGCACCGACGGCACTATGATATTAGTTTCTAATCCAGCTGACTTACCTCCAGTCACCAATATCGAGCATATTGAAGAACCTTACGTCAAGGCCACTATCATCGTCCCTAATGAATATGTGGGAGCAGCGATGGAAATATCCCAAGATAAACGCGGTAAATTCATCACCATGAACTACATTGACAATCGAGTTATGCTTACCTATGAAATTCCTCTAAACGAAATTATCTACGATTATTTCGATAAATTAAAATCTTCGACACGCGGTTATGCCTCTTTAGATTACGAATTATCTGGTTACCAAACTTCTAAATTGGTAAAACTAGACATCCTCTTAAATGGCGATGTCGTAGATGCTCTTTCTACCATCGTTCACTTTAGCCGTGCCCAATCACGCGGCCGCCAGCTAGCAGAAAAATTAAAGGAAATCATTCCCCGGCAAATGTTTGAAATCCCCATTCAAGCGGCGATTGGCAATAAAATTATTGCTCGCGAAACTGTGCGCGCTATGCGCAAAGATGTCTTGGCCAAATGTTATGGTGGCGATATCACCCGCAAACGCAAATTATTAGAAAAACAAAAAGAAGGGAAAAAGCGCATGAAATCTGTCGGCAGTGTAGAAGTTCCTCAAGAAGCATTCATGGCTATTTTAAAGGTAGATTAATGCTCGGCCTGTATTTTCATTTTCCCTTTTGCGAATGCAAATGCTTCTATTGTGACTTTCCTTCGCAAGCGTTGCGAAAACAAAACGCTGAAGAAATATTGCTAAAATATGGCGAAGCTCTAAAACATGAAATCAAACTTCGAACAGCCTCTTTACCCCCCCAAGAGCTAACCAGTATTTACCTAGGTGGCGGTACACCTTCCCTCTTTCCTCTTTCTCTCCTAGGGGAGCTCTTTCATCTTTTGTACGATAAATTTATCATCAATAGTGACTGTGAAATAACTATCGAAGCTAATCCCAATTCTTTATCACTAGAAAAATTGCAATTTTATCGTCAACTCGGTATCAATCGACTCAGCATTGGCGTCCAAACAACACATGACCTCCTTTTACAAGCGATTGGTCGCTGCCATTGCCAACAAGATGTCATTAACGTTTTGCATTGGGCTAAAAAAGTAGGATTTTCCAATATTAGTGCTGATTTAATGTACGGTCTTCCAGGGCAAACACTTTCCATGCTACAAGAAAGTATCTATTTTCTCATCAAGGAAAATATTCCCCACATATCCATTTATGGACTGCAAATTGAGCCACAAACCGTCTTCGCTAAACGCCTCGAACAAGGTAAATTGGTATTGCCTGATGAGGAAATTATAGAAACCATGTATGATACCATCAATCACATTTTGCCCGAAAATCACTATGAACGATATGAAATTTCTAACTATGCTTTAACAGGATTTTACAGCAAACACAATTATTCCTATTGGCAAGATAGACCTTATTGGGGCTTCGGTGTTGCTGCCCACTCTTACTGGCAAAAACGCCGCTTCTTTAATACTTCCCAACTCTCGACCTACTTAAGCGCACTAAAAGATAATCAACTGCCCCAGGAAACAGAAGAAATTGTAACTTATAAACATTGGATGGAGGAATTTTGTTTTCTCGCTCTACGCACGGCCAAAGGCATCGATAAGGGAAATTTTCTCGCTAAATTTCATATCGATATTCATGCTATCTATGGAGCAGTTATTGCTAAATTGATTAAGAAAAAATTACTAATTGAAACTGAAAGTAATCTCTTTTTATCGCCCCTAGGCATGAAATATGGCAACCAAGTGTTTTCCGAATTTCTGCTCTCTTGACATAATATAGTAATTTTTTTAGACTTCATTGTTACATTTGAAACAATGAAGTCTTTTATTTTGTTTTTTTTGTTAATAAATAATTGAATTTTCAAGATAAAACTAATATACTTATAAACGAGAGTGCTTTTGCATTTAAAAGCCTAAAAACTACATAAAGCAGGTGATGAGACGCTTAGAAAAAGCGAAAATTTCGCACTAAGCAAACTTTTCCCAAAAACCTTATTTTAAAACAAAAGAAAGTGGGGGTTGATAAATCTATAAGATTTTATTTAGGCGATGATGTTTATCGTATAAGAAAAATCTTCTCTCTTGCTGAATTTTTCCAACTTCTATGAGGACAAGGCAAGTAATTGTACTCATTGTCTCAACTTAATCATTTGCAACACAAAGTGGTTAAGAACATAAGTTTATAGGAGATGAACCCATAATGTTTAGTAGTAAAGTGCGAAAAAAATTTTTGTCAAAAGTCTGTTTATCTGCTTTGGCTCTTAGTTTTTTAGTACCCAGCTCTTGTTTTGCCTGCACCACTGTATTAGTAGGTAAAGATGCATCTACTGATGGTTCCACCTTTATTTGTCGCAATGAAGATTCTTATACATATTGGCCCAAGTATTTTGTCGTCAAGCAGGCCAAAACCAACCCTGCTGGCAGTGTCTATAAATCTCGTGCCAATAAATTTGTCTGCCCTGTACCAACAAAATCACTGAAATACACTGCCACGCCAGATAACGATAATAGCGAAGGCGATTTCTACGAAGCTGGCATTAACGAATTAGGTGTTGCTATGTCCGCAACAGAAAGTGCCAACAATAATGCCACTGTGGCTAAGTTAGACCCCTTCAACACTGATAGTGGTATCGGTGAAAATGCAATGGTCAATGTCGTTCTGCCGTATATTAATAGCGCTAGAGATGGCGTAAAACGCCTCGGTGAATTAGTTACAAAATACGGATGTAATGCCGCTAATGGTATTGCTTTTTCCGATAAAAACGAAGTTTGGTACATGGAAATTGGCTCTGGCCATCAATGGGTCGCTAAACGTATCCCCAAAGATTCATATGCCGTAGTCGCCAATCGTCTCGCCATTCAAACTATAGATTTTAACGACCATGCCAACTATATGTGGTCACCAACCCTCAAAAGTTTCTTAATAAAAAATAAATTAGCTCCCCAGCTTGCAACAGGTGGGCACACCTTCAACTGGCGAGATACCTTTGGCACTAAATCTAAAAAAGATTTAACTTATAATGTACCGCGTGTTTGGTACGGTCAACGCAGTTTCTCACCGTCACAGGTAAAAGATAATCAGAGCCAATCCTTTAATCTTCCCTTTACCCGCAAACCGGATAAAAAAATCAATAAGGATATGATAGCCAAACTCTTGAGCTCTCATTATAATGATACTATTCATAATATCTACGGCATTGATGCTGGTTCTTACCGCCCCATCAGCATGCCTTCTACCATGGAATCACATATTATTCAATTACGTCCTAATATGCCAGTCGACATCAGTGGCGTCCAGTGGCTCTGCCTCGGTGTTCCTGAAACAAGCGTTTATGTACCATTCTATGCTGGTATCACTTCTACTCCAGCAGATTATCATGCTGGTCACACCACGCCAACTGAAAAATCCGCTTACTGGATATTCCGCACCACCAATGCCTTAATTCGCCCAGAGTACAGTAAGTTTATGCGCTTAGCATTACCTGTCATGCAAGATGTTACCACAAAGATGAACAACAATTTGCAGATATCTGATGCCACCGCTTTAGCTATGTACCGTGCTAATCCATCTAACCGTGCTGCGTTAGATGCCTACCTAACTAAGGTCAGCGCCAATAATGCTGCCTATGCAGTAGGAGAGTTTAAAAAATTAGATGCACAGCTAATCAAGGAATACACTACCTTAAAACCTGTTTTTCAGGATAAAAACTTATAATTTTCATTTCGCATCCCACGATATTCTAAAGGGCGGGTTCTTTATGAA
The DNA here is from genome assembly GCA_020025135.1 of Pectinatus sp. Taxonomy (GTDB): domain Bacteria; phylum Bacillota; class Negativicutes; order Selenomonadales; family Selenomonadaceae; genus JAHHSQ01. Next base: position 6,524 of record JAHHSQ010000033.1, on the reverse strand, counting down.
CTTGCCCTTTCTGAATAGCTATCATTTTTATAATTTATATTTTAGGAGGAAATAAGATGGGTCATGCAAAAAAGCTGACATTGTTTCAGCTCATCGGTATTACGATGGCATTTTTTGCCACCGTCCGAAATGTTCCAACACTAGCCATCAATGGTTGGACACAAATCGTCTACTTCATCGGCGCAGCCATAATTTTCGCCATTCCTATCGCACTTATTGCTGCCGAATTGGCTACTGGTTGGCCAGAAGAAGGCGGCCCACAAGTATGGGTTACAGCCGCTCTTGGCGAACGCTGGGGATTTGTCACTTCTTGGTTGCTCTGGGTGCAAATGATGACCGGTATGGTCATGGTCAGCACCACTATCGGCGTACTTATTGGCTACATCATCAACAACCACGCTTTAGCACAAAATAACGTCTTTATCTTCATCTGTATTGTCTGCGGTTTCTGGGCTATGACTTTTTTGAATTTTAAATTCGACATGGTAAAAATCGTCGGCAACTGGGGAGCCTTAATTGGCGTCTACATACCTTTTTTAGGCCTGATTATTTTAGGTACTTGGTATTTTTGTAAATTCGGTATTAATCCCCACTGCTATCTCGGTAATTTTACAGTCGCTAAAATGTTGCCAAATGTAGAAGATAGCGGTAGCTGGACATATTTTGCTGGCATGGTTTTGCTCTTCGCTGGCTTAGAAATATCTTCCGTACACGCCAATAACATTGAAAACCCTAGTCGCAATTATCCAATTGCCGTTATTGCCTCTGTCTTGGCACTAGTGGTCCTTAATCTCTGGGCTGGTATGACAGTTGCTAATGCTATTCCACAGGGAACAATTCAATTAGCCAATATCATTCAACCATTTGCCATCTACACTAACAGTCTAGGCGTATTCAAGTATATCCCCAATATCATGGCCTTTATGATTCTCATCGGCGTTCTAGGCCAAATCAGTGCTTGGATTCTTGGTCCCTCTAAGGCTATGATTCGTGTTGCTGAAGAGGGTAATTTGCCACCAATTTTCCAAAAAAGAACTAAAAGTGGCATTCCGACAACATTTGTCATCATTCAAGCTATCGTGGTTACCCTAATAGCGTTAGCTAACTTTGCTATTCCGAATATCAATAGCACTTTCTTCATGGTAACAATTACCACTACCATCCTTTATAGCTTTGTCTACATTTTTATCTGTATCGCAGCCATTGTACTGCGCTACAAAAAGCCTGATGTCAAGAGAAGTTTCCGCTTGGGTTCACAAGGTAACGCCTTGATGTGGTTTGTTTCTATCTTAGCTCTTTTAGGGGTACTCTTAACTATCGTTGTCAGCTTGATTCCACCATCTATCTTTAAACCAAGCGAACATACCTTTTACATTTGCTTCCAAGTTGTCGCTGCCACTATCAGTATCATTATTCCATTGGTAATCTTCCAAATGAGAAAACCATCTTGGAAAAAGTAAAAATAAGCAATAAAAATAAGCAATAAAAATGGCCACTGTATAGTGGCCATTTTTATTGCTTTATTTCTTTGGCAAATTTAAGCTTGAGTTTTTTCTTCTTCTTCAATCATAGCAATATTTTCATCAATACGGTCTTCATCTTCTTTAGTAAAACGAGTAGCAATCAAGCCAAACAAGGTCCAACCTGCCATGACAACAACACCGCCGTGCAACATGGAATCCAACCCCGTTGAATAGAGACAGTATAAACTAAAAATACCACCAATGATAGAAACGATATTGCCTTTTCTAGCTGCACTTTCAGAAAGACCAGCTTCAAACTGAATCTTCTTGACAGACGCCATAGAAAGGATGTATGGAATAACATGACCAACAATGGCCAAATTAACAATGACATTGAATTGTTCTTTTAAATCTGGGCTAACAGTCATAAGAGCTAACAAGGTCTGTACAATGCCGAGAATAATCATCCCCACTACTGGAGTGTCGGTCTTAGTAACCTTTTTGAAGATTTTTGGGAAATAACCTTCCACAGCAGCACTCTTATATAACTGACCGATAGTAAACTGCCAAGTAAAGAGAGAGCCAAGACAAGAAACAGCCATCAAGAACATGACAATTTTACCGATAGTATCATTAAACATATAAGCGAAAGCAACTCCAAAAGGTGCATCAGCAGCTGCAATAACATCGTTTGGCAACATGCCTTGCATAACGCTAGTAGATAAGATATAGACGATAGCGCAACCCAAAGTACCGAACAAAACAGCGATAGGCACACTCTTTTGTGGATTTTCTACGGCGTCCATGTTAGCGCAAGCAGTTTCCAAACCGATAAATGACCAGAGAGTCATGGAAATAGATTTGCTAACACCAGTGAGAAATTCAAAATGATGTGGGTTCCAAGAAGCCAAATAAGTAGCCGGTTTAAACCAGAACCAACCGATAACAGAAATCAAAACAACTGGGATAATAGCGCCCCATACCGTGACGGAACTAATACGACCAGTTAATCTAGCCCCCCAAAAGTTTGGTACAGTAGTAATCCAAATAATAGCGATAACCGCAATAAGTGTCTGTAATGCAGTCAAATTATTATAGCCAAAAATCATGGCACCGTAGGCAACTATAGAAAGTGCCACAGCAACGTTACCGATGGTAGATGCCATCGCATAAGCATAATTAGCCATAAAGCTACCAGAAATGCCAAAAGGATATTCAGCATAGCCACCCATGCCGCCACCTTTTTTACTGTAAAGACCGCATTTAGCGAAAGCGTAAGCGAGTGCCATGGAACCAATTGCGGAAACAATCCAAGAAAAAATTGAAAGAGAACCAACTTTTGCCAACTGAGCTGGCAACATGATAATACCTGAACCCATGACGTTAACTGCCGTTACGATAGTTAACTCTAAAGTGGACATTTTACTTTCTTTACTAGCAATAGACATTTTTCAAAACTCCTCGACAGACTTACGGCGAGTTTCATTACAGAGTATCGGCAATAAATACGGTGTTCAATAAAACTTCCCCACCATAAATCTAAAAATATAAATTATCATAGGGCGTATTGCCTTAAACAAACTATCTGTCCTGTAATTCATGCATATTGCTAGCGCCTTCGTTCTGCAACATTGAACGAAATTCTGAGGAGATAATAATGATTTTTCTCTACATCCATTCACATGACCATTATAAGAAACTTATTAACCACTTTTAAAACCTATTACTAGTTTCACGAAACATAATACATCATTCAATTACAAAAAACATCGCTACCAAGCTATACAAACAATGTTTCTGTAAATTAGATACTTTTCTTGCTTACGCTACCTAAATGTAGCTTAAAGAAGAGTTGGCAACATATGAAATAAAAAACCAATCATGTAAAACTATGTATTATTTCCCCGTGGCACTATAAGCTCGCGGTAGTACTTACAACAGCCTCTCACCTTCCTTATAGATTGCTAATGAGGTCTTATAAAACGGTTGCCCGCCTTTGCAACCGCACCATTTTACAAAATAAAAACAAACTAGAATCCATAGCAAACGCCAAAGGCAAGGGGCCAAAGGCAACCTCTTGCCATCAGCATTTTTTAAGCAAAACATCAGTTTTAAACAATCATTTACTTGTGAGCACGATGTCCCATATGGTCAATAACTTTATAAGTAATAAGTTTTACCACATCGAGAATGACCATCCAAATTAAATTGTACAACCAAACGAAACCAATTAAAGCCCACGGCAGAGAAGGAACAGAAAGCCAGCTACTGCCAATACCACATAACAAAGCGGCAAAAATCTGTGTCAACATCAGGGCACTAAAGAGCGACAATGCAGGTGCTGGTTTGCTGAAGAAAGCCTTTTGTTGACGGGTAACAAAGAGGAGCAAGTGACCACCAACAACTAACTGTAAGAACATCATTGTCTGCACATGTGGTGGGTCCAGCATAATTCCCCACAGGGTATGACCCAAATTATCCATCGAATATACATACAAAGCCAATGTCTGCAAGACGCTGATAATACCTAAAACCGTGGAAATCGTCAAGATGCGATGCATTTGCCAACGCACCGGTTTTGGACTAACCCGCGTATTATCGTAGGCAATAGTCATAATTGGAATATCGTCTAGAAGTGCCAATAAAATAATCATAACTGGCGTTAAAGGAACAAATGAACCTACGACACCAGGAACATGCGGATAAAAGATAATCGCTGCCACAACGAAAAACATGACGTCAATCGTCATCGCAATACGATAAATCGTATAACTCATCATACGTTCAAAAATCTGTCTAGCAGCATCAATAGCTTTAATAATGACACTCAAACCAGGTGCTGTCAAGACTAAAGCTGCCGCGGCTCTAGCTGCCGCCGTAGCTCCTGATACAGCAATACCGACATCTGCTTGCTTCAAGGCTGGCGCATCGTTTACCCCATCACCAGTCATGGCCACTAAATGACCACGATTTTGTAATGCCTTGACAATGCCGTATTTATGTTCTGGAAAGACACGTGCAAATCCATCGGCATGTTCTATCTCTGCCGCAACATTATCTGGGATATAATCCGCATTGACATTTTCAAAAATGGCATTAGCTGGTCTGATATTAGTCCCCATGCCCAATTGTGAAGAAATTTGAGCAGCAATAGCGGTATCATCACCAGTTACCATCTTCACAGACAAACCATAATCTTGAGCTGCCGCAATAGTCGCTGCTGAATCGTCTCTTGGTGGGTCATAAAGAGGAATTATTCCCAAGAAAATCCAACTTTGTCCCTTATCTAAACTCTTAGCTACCCCTAAAGTACGATAGCCCTTTTTAGCAAAACCATCAACCGTATCTTGCGCTTTTTGCAACTCATCACCAGCTAATTTAGCTAAATCAATGATGACTTGCGGAGCTCCTTTAGACGCCCAAATTTCTGCACCAGTTTTTATTTCTGTGACAACGGACTGCGTGCGTTTACTTATCGGGTCAAAAGGAGTAAACTTACCGTATTTATATTCTTTTAAAAGGTCTTTATTTTTAACAGAAGCAATGACCGTATTATCGATAACATCGTTATTTTCAGCACGGCTAGCCAACGCGCCTACCAACTCAATATCGTCGACCGTAGCGTCGCCAAAAACGACTGGTTCAGCGATAGTTAATTGGTTTTTCGTCAAGGTACCAGTTTTATCCGAACAAAGAATATCTACACCAGCCATTTCTTCAATAGCCTGCAAACGAGAAACAATTGCCTTGTGTTTAGATAATACCAATGCCCCCAAAGCCATCGTCACTGACAAAACCGCCGGCATTGCGACCGGTATAGAGGCAATGGCCAAGATAAGCACGAACTTAGCCATAGAAAGCAAACTACTCGTCGTAAAGGTGTGTGTTGCTAAGTAATTACGATGGACAAGCACGAAACTCAACAATATACACAGCACTAAAGCTAAAATAATAAGAAAATCACCGATACGCATAACTGCCTGTTGGAAATGAGAAGTTGCCCCAGCTGAAGCTACTAATTTAGCAGTACGACCAAAGAAAGTATTACCAGCAGTAGCAGAAGCAACAGCGACCATTTCCCCCTGTTTAGCAATGGAACCAGAGTAAACGACATCACCGACTTTTTTATTTACTGGTAAAGATTCGCCAGTTAAAGCAGCTTGGTCAATACTTAAATATTCCCCTTCTAGCAATTTACAATCAGCAGGAACAACATCGCCCAAGCGAATGCGGATGATATCACCAGGAACCAAGTCGGCTGCTGGTATTTCTGACCACTTGCCATCACGCAACACTCTAGCTTGCAAAGCCAATCCAGCTTTCAAAGCGTCCAATGCATTTGAGGCCTTGTGTTCTTCCCAAAAACCAATCAAGGCATTAAAGAATAATAGAAACGTTATAATTACAGCGTCATTCCAATCACTTGCCAAAATAGAAAGAAAGATGGCAATTTCAATCATCCAGGGTATTGGACTCCAAAAAAACTTCGCCAATTTTTTCCAAGTAGATTCCTTTTTTTCCTCTAAGACATTTGGTCCAAATTGACTTAAACGTTCTTTGACCTGTTCAGACGTCAATCCTTTATCTGAACACTCCAATGCAGTAAACAAATCAGGAATGGAAACCTTTTCCAGATGTTCACTGTCTGGTATTTTAATGCTCATAACAATCTCTCCTTTATAAATTTTGAAATCCAAATATTAGAATATTAAAATCCATTTTTAAAATGGGTTTTATTCGTAAATCTTGATATAACAAAATAAAGCAAGATAAAGATATGACATTTAACTACTACAAATTTACAATATATCCAACAAGAAATTTACAATATATCCAACAAGTCCTATTTCTCTTATTATAATACCTTCGCTACAACATAGCAATATTACTTTTCTAAAAACTCATTTTATCTAAAAATAAAAATAATAGAGGATTATTATCTATTTAATAACGATAACTATCCTCTATAAGTAATACATTAGTCAATATATGTACAATTTTAATACAAAAAAGCTCTGAAGAATATCTCTTCAGAGCTTTAGCTAACTGGCAACTATCTAT
>JAHHSQ010000032.1 GCA_020025135.1 Pectinatus sp. | reverse complement strand
ACTTGCAACTATATACTATAATCCACCTTCAATTTCTTACGCAAATTCGGTGGATGTGCCTTATATCCCTATGTCTAAAGGCAGGGGATTTACGGCACTTGTGGTAAGGCCCAAAGCAACGAGAAATTATCCGCTTCTCATCACTTGTAAAACATAAATAGCAAAATACCGCACAAATCTCTAACTAATTGTGCGGTATTTTGCTAAATTTAATTTTCTTTATTTACTTTTTTAAGAGAATAAAAATAATTGCGCTGATGCCCATGAGCACTGGATAAAAAAGATACGGCCAAATAGCTAAAGGTGTAACATACACACCAACAGCAGCGGCTCCAGCACAAGCATATAATAGCTGTGCCCCGTAAGGAATAATCCCCTGCCAAACAGACGTAAAAATGTCGATGAGAGAAGCTGCTCGCTGTGGAGAAATATTATATTCATTAGCAATATTTTTTACTATTGGGGCAGCCATAACAATGGCTATCGTATTATTAGCTGTCGAAATATCCATTACTGAACTGATAAAACTGATTCCCAATTGAGCCTCACGTGGCCCGTGAATAAAACGCTTGATATTCTCTAGAACAAAATTAATACCACCATTTTCTTCCACAAGACCAATTATGCCAGCTACTACGATAGAAATGGCCATAATATCATACATGGCAAACATTCCACCACTGCCTGTCGGTCCCTTGGCTATGACGGTAAAAATATCCTGCCAAGGAATTGCGCCAGATGTCACGCCGACAATTATCGATAAAATTGTTCCTATAAACAGTACTATAAATACATTCGCTCCTAGTAAAGCGCCTCCTAGGACCACTAAATACGGAAAAATCTTGAAAAAACTATAATCTAGATTGCCTTCAATATGATAAGTGGCATTAGAAGCCAAAACAATAAATAAAATAAAAGTCAATATTGCTGCTGGCAAGACAATTTTTAGATTTTCTTTAAATTTATCCTTCATTTCGCAACCCTGCGTTTTTGTCGCCGCGATAGTAGTATCGGAAATCATCGACAAATTATCACCAAACATCGCACCACAAACTACGCTTCCTAGACACATTGCTCCGACAAGCCCTGTTTTTTCACTTATCCCCACCGCAATTGGAATCAAGGCGGCAATGGTTCCCACAGATGTTCCCATGGACAAAGAGATAAAACAAGCAATTAAAAATAATCCAGCAATCGCAATATTAGGTGGCAGGATGGAGAGACTAAAATTGACCGTACTCTGCACTCCTCCAGCAGCTTGGATAGCACCAGAAAAAGCACCTGCTAACAAAAAAACGAGACACATAATCATCACATTTTCATGGCCCATATTTTTTGTCGCCACAAGCAATTTTTCACTAAAAGTCAATTTACGGTTTTGTAAAAAAGCAACCATTAGAGCAATTGTAAAGGCCACAATTGCCGGCATTTTCTGTTATCATATCAAATATTAATAATTAAATGTTCACATAAAAGCGCTACCTTCCATGCAGTTCTCCGATGAACTTCTCTAGTTTTCAATAGAGCACAGACTATATCTTATCCCACAGCTTTCGCTGCTAGGGCGAAACCACTTGGACCGACAATCGCTTTCGGTCTACTTCCCTTACGAGGAATAGTCGTTGAGCTTTCTCTTTTTCAGAGTTTAGCTGCTGATTGGTAATTTTTACAATACAAGCAGGATTTGACCATGTACTATCCAATTAATTTTTTCCGCTTTCGCGACTTTTACGTCTATGCCTATTTCATCATTACGCTGTAGTTTAATTGGCTTTATACCTTCCCAGCAATTCAATTTCTTCGTTTTTAGCTATAAGCTATCTTGACACACTAGTTTCCCAATGCGCTTACTATTGCCAGCTTGCCACTTTCTCGCAAGAAAATAGCTTGCTATTTTAATAAAAGTCCGAAAACATAATTCCGGCACCAATAAACAACGATAAAAATACGGCAATTGGCGCCAATCCACTTAGGTTCCCTTTCTTCATCCTACCTACCTCACTTTCTGTTAAAATATAGTATAAATGACTCTATTATCTATGAAGAAAAGAGTTAAGCAATATTTTATCATATTTATAATCTATTTACAATAAAATCGTTCCTTTTTACGGAATATATATTTTGTTTTTTGTCACACTGTACAGTAATAAGTTTATTTTATTTTTTGAATAATTATTATAATTACTATATAAATTGGCAAAAAAAAAGAGTTACCCAACGGTAACTCTTATATCCTCTTGGAGCGGATAAGGGGAATCGAACCCCCCTCTAATGCTTGGGAAGCATTCATTCTACCAATGAACTATATCCGCGAACTACTTTAGTTTATCATTTTAAGCATCAAAAAGCAATTCAGAAAAAGAAATTTTTTCCCAAATCAATGCCAACTGTTCACTTTTTTCACAAACAGATACCGTGTAATTATCTGTGGGCAATTCGGCAAAACTAGCTAATTGCACCTGCCCAGCATGCTTTATCCTAACCTGTTCTCCTAAAACTACCGTATAATGACGTAGCACCATGGCCAAACCAGCTCCGCACATCTTGACATAACTTTCCTTCAACGTCCAATAACGAAAAAAGAGCCTAGCTTGCTCCTCCGGTAAACAATGCTCTAAAACCGATTGTTCTTCTGGGCAAAAAAATCTCTTTATAATATCAGCCCGATAGGTTGTGTATTTTTGAATATCTATACCAACCTCGCGTTCACTTAATACCGCTGCTACATAAGTGCCTGAATGTGATAAATTAAAAAAAAGCTCACCACCAGATAAGTACGGCTTTCCGTACTCATTACAATAAAATTGGTGTTTACTGCTCGGTATTCCGGCTTTCAACAATCCCTGCGCCAATAAAATACCAGCTCCCAAGGAGAGAGCTTTATTAATGGGGCGACGTGTTCTTTCTACTTTAGCGCGTCTCTGCTCAGAGACGCGCTTCATTCCTAAATCGAACAAACTCTGCTGTTGCAATAATTCACTCGTATCGGCTATATATACCCTAGTAACCATTATTTCTGCAAAGAAGACAATAAGTTATCTATAAACTCATCTGGTAAGACCATCTGTACACTCTCAATACCAGCGCCATCACAAGCGCTAGCAAAACGAGGTTCTAACGGTAGTTGTACCGTATTTTTTATTTCATAATTAGCAGCTACTTCTGCCAGATGACTTTCTCCCCAAATATTATGTCTTTTACCGCAATCGGGACAAATAAAATAGGCCATATTTTCTACCAAGCCGAGGATTGGTTTACGCATCATCTGCGCCATTTTCACTGCTTTACGCACGATGATAGTCACTAAATCTTGTGGCGCTGTGACTACGACCACCCCATCAACTGGCAAAGATTGAAATACAGTCAAAGGAACATCACCAGTACCTGGTGGCATATCAATGACTAAATAATCTAATTCTCCCCACACAACATTATTCCAAAACTGCTTAATGACATTGCTGATAAGTGGCCCCCGCCAAATTACTGGGTCAGTACTATCAGGCAACAAAAAATTTATAGACATAAGTGGCATACCACTAGCTGTATACACCGGTTTAATATCATTATTCTCTCCTGCTGCCGTTGCCTTAGCTTCATTTAATCCAAAGGCTTTCGGCACTGATGGACCAGTGATATCGGCATCTAAAATACCTACTTTGTAACCTTTTTTATGCAAACTAACTGCCAATAAAGAGGCCACCGAGGTTTTACCAACGCCACCTTTCCCGCTCATAACAGCTATGACCTTCTTTATCTGTGAAGCAGGATTACCTTTTTCCACATGGATACTGTGTTTAGTTGCCATCTGCCTCATCCCTCTTTTCTCCATTAAATTTTATCTATAATCTGTGAATAGGAACGCCATTGATTGCGTCCGGAATTTTTCGCATAATACATCGCAGTATCTGCCTTATGTAGCAATTCATCAGTTTCTTGGCCATCTTCTGGATAAATAGCCATCCCCACGCTGCCTGAAACGATTATTTCGCCATCTTCAGTTGGTAAATGGACATTTAAAGCTTTCAGGGTATTAGCCGCTAAATGCAATGCTGTGGCATCATCTTCGACATTAGCAACGACAATAAATTCATCGCCACCTAATCTGTAAGCTGCCCCACACTCACCTACAGTACGCACTAAACTTGCTCCAACTTCGATAAGGGTTTTATCTCCCATGGAATGTCCGTAAGTATCATTTATATATTTAAAGTTATCGAGGTCTGTAAAAAGTAAAGCCATTTTACTGCCATTTTTAGTGGCGGTTTGCAAGCGTTCTTGTAAATTTTTATTAAAATATTCTCGATTGTACAATCCCGTCAAAGAATCATGGTAAGCAAAAAAAGAAATCTCCTTCTCCTTTTTCTTTAAACTTTCCAGCAATTCTTCTAAATAGTTGACCATCTTATTGAAATTTTCCGCCAAAATACCGATTTCATCCTTGCGTCGCATACTGATACAGACATCAAAGGCCCCTTCTCGAATGCGATGTGTTGCCAAAATCAAATCGTATAAGGGACGTGTCAAATTATAGGAATAAACAATAACAAATACCACGGCAAAAATCAAGATGGCCGTCATCCCCCACAACAAATGGCGGAAAATATCGTACATAAAGTTAGTAACAACCGAGTACTTTTGAATAATTAAAATAGTCCAGTTATCGCCAGAATCATCCCCTGGCAAATTAATTTGTCGCGAAACACAAATAAACTTATCGCCATTTTCACCAATATATTCTGAAATAATGCTATTACCATGCAAAGCTCGCTGAATCGTGCGATAGAAACTATTAGATATATTCAACGCCTCATCTCGATAAACAAATCTATTATCTTTAATTTGTAAATGATTTCTCTTATCGCGAGCAAAAATACGTCGCTTCAAGGTATTGAAATTACAAACTTCTCCTGAATTAACAGCGCCAGAAGAAAGAATAACCCCCCCTTGCGAATCGATAATACACGCTTCTCTTTCATTAATGAGGTTCGATTGATTGATGATATTACTAATTTGATTAGCTTGCACCGACACTACGGCATAACCATCTATTTTGCCATCCCGCTTGATAGGGTGAATAAAAGTCACTAGTGGAACAGACATCGTCATATAGATATACTTATCTTTAACTATTTTTTTTTGCAAAATAGTTTTTAGCCATAGCATGTAGGCGGCATGGTCTTGCTCAGTTCGGCTAAAATAAGCGACCAAATCACCTTGCGCATTCAATACACTCATGATATCAATATACGGGTAGCGATGATGAATTTCACTCAAAATTTCGCTTCTTCTCTGCGGTGTTTCATCATCCAAATCTGGATAGTCAGACAAAATTTTATTGACTACACCGGTATTATAAAGAAATTGCGAAACATCGATAGAAATACTCTGCGCTATAATATCATTGGTTTTAATCAAATTATTCTCATATTCTTGCGATACCAGTCTGCGAGTAATCAAGAGAGAGCCGGCCAAGGTGACTAAAATAAAAAACGATAAACCCAAAATCAACTGTAATCGTATCGATAAACGCATCTTTCTCTCCTATTACTTATCTCGCTCATTGTGTACACACTATCCTCAAATATTATTGAGCCGATACATCAGTGCAATAACCATAAAAGTAGCGATAAAATAATGCTTAAAATAATTGATGATGTAAAGGGGAAATAGATATGTACATGCCCTTTTCCCCACGAAAAATCACCTGGTAAATTGCCAAAGGGAATATATTTACCAAAACAGTGCAAAAATACCCCCAACAAAAAACAACCTATGCCCAAATAAATTAGATACTTACTAAAATTTTGCATATCCAATATCGCTATTTATTATTCTTCTAACAAAAATACTGCCATTGCAGCCACTTTATCTTCCCGATGAGTTTTCATCACTTTAACGCCTTGTGTATTGCGACCGATGACGGAAATTTCGTTGACATTTGAGCGAATGACAATGCCTTCCGTCGTAATAAGCATCAATTCTTGTTCTTCATTGACTACGCGCAATCCGACTACATGCCCCGTTTTATCAGTAACTTTGATATTAATAAGTCCTTTACCGCCGCGCTTTTGGAGACGATATTCCTCTACTGCCGTTCTCTTTCCGTAGCCATTTTGCGTGACAGTCAGAACCTGTTTACCGGCTCTAATATTGTCCATGCTCACTACCACATCTCCCGCCTGGAGAGAAATACCAATCACACCGCGTGTATTTCTTCCCATACTGCGCACATCACTTTCCTTGAAACAGATACTCTTTCCATCTCTTGTTCCTAAAATGACTTTCTGATTTCCATCAGTCAATTTAACGGCAATCAATTCGTCATCATCATCTAAAGAAAGTGCTATTAGGCCAGTACGCTTGCGCAAAGTATGATACATGGTCAAAGCTGTTTTCTTGACAATCCCTTTAGCCGTCGTCATAAACAGATAAAGTCCTTCCTTAAACTCCTGAATTGGAATGACGGCAGTAATCTTCTCATCTTTTTCAATCGGCAAAATATTGACGATAGCCGTTCCCTTAGCGGTACGACTAAATTCTGGAATTTCATATCCCATCAACTGATACATACGTCCCTTATTGGTAAAAAAGAGGACATTACGATGCGTCGTTGCCACAATCATATTATCGACAAAATCTTCCTCTTTCATTCCCATGCCAGTAACACCTCTACCACCACGGCGTTGTCTTTTATATGTAGCAAGTGGCTGTCTCTTGATATAGTTACTGTCAGTCAATGTAATGACGATTTCTTCTTCTGGAATCAAATCTGCTGGGTCTAACTCCGAAATATCCTCAGTAATGACCGTCCGTCTTTTATCGCCAAATTTATCTTTAACTTGTTGTAATTCTTCTTTTATTATCTGCAAAATCTTTTGTTCGTCTGCTAGAACAGCCTGTAATTCGGCAATTAAAGATTTAGTTTCAATATATTCTGTTTCAATTTTTTCCTGCTCTAAACCAGTCAACCGTTGCAATTTTAAATCTAAAATCGCCTGAGCTTGTTTATCACTAAGTGCATATCCTTGCATCAATTGTTGTCTAGCCACATCGGCAGAACGTGATTCTTTAACAACCTGAATGACGGCATCTAAATTCTGTAAAGCTATCGTCAAACCTTCTAAGATATGTGCTCTCGCCTGGGCATTTTGTAAATCATAAGCCGTTCTCCGTCTAATGACTTCTTCTTGATGACGCAAATAATAAACGAGCATTTCTTTCAAATTTAAAATGCGCGGATGGCCATCTACCAATGCTAGCATTATCGCCCCAAAGGTTTCCTGCAGTTGCGTATGACGATAGAGTTGATTAAGCAAAATATCCGGATTAACATCACGGCGCAGTTCAATAGAAATACGCATTCCATTGCGGTCTGACTCATCATTTAGTCCCGTAATACCATCGATGGTTTTTTCTCGTACTAAAGTAGCTATTTTTTCTATCAAATGTGCCTTATTAACTTGATAAGGTAATTCCGTAACAACAATGCGTTTTTTACCCTTATCCATATTTTCTAAATGAGTTTTAGCACGCATCTTAATTGAGCCACGCCCAGTAGTATACGCCGAGGCAATACCGGAACGTCCCATAATTAAACCGCCAGTCGGAAAGTCCGGCCCAGTAATCTTATTCATTAACTGAGCAATTTCACAATCCGGTTCATCGATAAGCAAAAATAAGGCATCAATAACTTCCCCAATATTATGAGGGGGGATATTAGTAGCCATGCCAACGGCAATGCCGGCTGAACCATTGACCAATAAATTTGGTATCTTTGCTGGCAAGACTGTTGGTTCTTGCAATGATTCGTCGTAGTTAGGCATAAAGTCAACCGTCTTTTTGCCAATATCGGCAAGCATCATTTCAGAAATTCTCGACATGCGTACTTCTGTATAACGCATTGCTGCTGGCGAGTCGCCGTCTATAGAACCAAAGTTACCATGGCCGTCTGCAAGCATATAACGATAGGAAAAATCTTGCGCCATACGCACAATGGTATCGTAAACAGAAGTGTCGCCATGCGGATGATATTTCCCCAAAACTTCCCCGACAATGCGCGCCGATTTTTTATAAGCTTTATTCGGAGTCATTCCCGCTTCATACATAGCATACAAAATACGTCTATGCACCGGTTTTAAACCATCGCGCACATCTGGTAAGGCACGCATGACAATAACACTCATGGCATAGTCAATATAAGATTTTTTCATCTCATCTTCTAGCTTGACAGGGATGACTGTTCCCAAATTTTGCACAGTCTCTTTATCCTCACCAACACCAGTATATTGTTTATTTATATCGTCTGCCACAATCTCACCTCAAATATTCTCTTGACCTCATAAATCTATTCCATTTTGAAATGAAAAATAGGCCTTTCGGCTACTCAACATTTCAAATTTACATACAATTTAGATATCATACTATTTTAACATTTTTACCCTCAAATGTCTATTTCATTGTCAATCACTGCTCCCTTATCGCCTGCACAGTACAATTTTAAAAAACCTTCGCGCACACCAGTGTCCACGTAATATAGCTTCTTTACTCCACTAAACATAGAAATCGTTTCCAAAATTACTAAACCAGGCAATAACATCTTGGCCTTTTCTCCGGCCGCTCCCACTATTTTACGCTAGCTTTAGCTAGTGTTTTTGTTCATGCAAAGGCATCAACTTTGCACAGCCATATTGGCTTCTCTCACTTTCACAAGAGTACAGACTATATCTTCATCTTCGCCTATTGGCGGAAGAGTCACCCACTTCGACCCACTTGAATCTACTCCCCTCAAGGATAGTCGTTGAACTTTTTCCTCTTTGGAACTTAGCTGCTGATTATCCATTTCCATTCTTTAGGGTTTAACCTTGGAATATCCGATTAATTTTTTCTGCTTTCGCCACTATACATTTATCTATTTTTCAAGATGCTGTTGTAGTTTAATCGGCTTTAGGAATTTCCAGCAATTCAGGTGAATATTTTTTCACACAAATTTCTCTATGCGCTTACTGGGCTTCACTCGCGGCCTGAAGCAGTCAATAAGAAAACAGTTTCGCGTTCTGAAAGAACCTCTTTCTTGCTATAAATGCCAATAATTTTAGCAAGGTTCATTATTGACATTCCTTCAGACTTGCTCGCGGAAAAAATTTTGCGATAGAGGTAATACAAACTCTTCATCGTTCCTCCCATTCCATATAACACTGGCCTTTGCACCTGTGGCCATGGAATTGCTCGTCGCAAATGCTCTTGTACCACTTTTCGCAAAATCACTAATTCTGCTGGTGTCGGCAAAAAGCCACTCACATATTCTTTATAAAGCGACAATGCCCCGATGGGGAAACTATGACTTTGTACTATCCGACCATCTTTCTGATAGAGCCATTCTGTACTACCACCACCAATATCAACAATAAAGCTAGTTTTTAAAACATTGCCTTGAATACCGGCAAAATCGAAAAAAGCCTCTTCTTCGCCACTTAGAACTCGCACTTTCAATTTAGTCATTCGATAAATTTCTCGCAATATATCCGTCCGATTGCCGGCATTACGAATTGCAGCTGTGGCCAAAACAAACTGCTTTTTAATGCCTAACTCTCGCAAAAAATTTTGAAACTCGCATAAAACCTGTCCCGCCTTTTCAATACCTTCGGCAGTCAAATTTCCAGCCCGAATATATGCAGATAAACCAACTGTCCGCTTTTTCTTAAAGATGAGACTAAACTCATTCTGTTGTCGCTGATAAATGGCCAAGCGTATCGTGCTAGAGCCGATATCCATAATTGCTAGTAACATTATTAATCATTGCCAATAACACATAAATACGTCCCAATATTGTTTAATGTCCTACTCATCGAAGCCGAATCCAATAATGTCATTTATCTATAATTTATTTTTTATCTTGCGATAAATATTACCATTTTATTATTAACTGTTTTTCCATGTAACATAACAGTTATTTATTTTTCTGGTGTTACAATATTATTCGTTTTTAGATATTGGCAACTATCTCCTATCTTTTATTTTTTAATTTATAAGTTTTACTTGTCTCTCATAATCTGTGACATCAGAACTAATAATTAAGTATATTATCCCCTTTGCTAGGTTCTTCCTAATTTCACTCACCATTTTATTAACCAATGTACGTACTGTTGTTGCCGGTCAATTATAAATATACCTCAATAGCATTGTACAGTAACATATAGACAAATTATATATCTTTAGCAACTGTTATATTCTACCCTAAATTTAACAAATTTATTTTTTATCTAATTAACTCTTGACAAATTATTTTATGTTGTATATAATAATCAACGTTCGGGGCATGGCTCAGTTTGGTAGAGCACCTGGCTTGGGACCAGGGGGTCGCAGGTTCAAATCCTGCTGCTCCGACCAGTTTAGATTTTAACCGCCTAAAGGCGGTTTTTTTGTTTATTTGAAAGCAGAAGGATTAATCCTTCTGCTTTTTTATTTACATCAAACTTTTAATGCATTTTACATTACGTTTGCGGAGCACTTTCATCAAGGCTTTGATGCCAACTTTAACACTTTCCTTTTCCGGCAAAACGCAAATTTCTTGCTCCAAGCGGTGCAATATCAAGGGTGGTTGCAAAGTCCGGAGTATTTTTTCTCCACTATTGGCCACTTCTATATCAGAGTAGAGAAATCTAATCTGACAAATGCCTTTTAGGATACCAGCCGTATAGCGGTCCAAATCGGCACCATTTTCCTGCTTCGAAAGGCAATATTCGCCGTAGGGAGTTTGAAAATATACAGCACAATTATTTACCACTTCATCAACCGTCAATATTTGCCTACTAACCGCATTGGAAAGAGCATTATTCCACAACACTTGCCCAAATTCATTATAAGCTACAGTCCCATGCAAACAGAGAAAATATTCTATCTGCAAACCACAGTGCTCGGCAAATTTAATCCCCCATCTCAACGATTGCGAACAGACCAAGCATATCTCTCCGCCCTGTTCACGCCACGCCACATAAAACTTCCACCATTCATTTCGCACCCCGACGCGCTGAAAGATGCCATCTGCAATTATCTGGTCGGCGAAAAGCAAGAGCAAGTCATCTGGTTGCACCATCATAGCAAACTACCAGAAAAACCGCGCAAAGTAGCAAAATAGTCATCGATAGTTTCTGCTCTTCTTATCTGCACGACGGTCCCATCTTCTCGCAATAACAATTCCGCACAACGCAATTTTCCGTTGTAATTAAATCCCATCGAACGACCATGAGCGCCGGTGTCGTAAATGATAAGTCTATCTCCAATATCCACCGGTGGTAACAATCTATCGATGGCAAATTTATCATTATTTTCGCAAAGAGAACCAGTTACATCACACAAATAGGAGGGTTTTACTGCTTCTTTGCCACTGATTGTGATATGATGATAGGCTTTATACATACCGGGACGCATTAAATCCGCCATTGATGCATCTAGTCCGACATAATTTTTATAAGTTTCCTTTTTATGTAGAACTGTACTAACCAAATATCCAGCTGGTCCAGAGATGAAGCGACCTGATTCCAAATATATAGCCGTCTTGGTCAACCCAACCGAAGCCAAAATACTCTGATATCTTTCCTGCAACTGTCTGCCCAAAGCTTCCACATCAAACTCTACTTCTTCCGGTCGGTATGGAATGCCAATTCCCCCTCCCAAGTTGATAAATTCAATAGGGATATGTAATTTGGTATGCAATTCAGCTGCCAGAGAAAATACCATTTCGGCAATTTCCACAAAAGTATTTACCTGCAAACTATTTGATAAAACCATAGCATGCACGCCAAAACGTTTTACCCCTTTATCGCGCATGATGCGATAAGCTTCAAACATCTGGTCACGCGTCAATCCATATTTAGCCTCTGCCGGTTCGCCAATAAAAGCATTGCCCTTTATACTGGGACCAGGATTATAGCGAAAGCAAATAAGTTCTGGCAATCCCGCATATTTTTCTAAATAAGCGATATGGCTGATATCATCCAAATTGATATTAGCTTGCAGGGAAAAGGCCTTTTGATATTCCTGATAAGGAGTATCATTAGAAGAAAACATAATTTTATCAGCACAAATACCAGCCTGTTCAGCTAAAATTAATTCTGGCAGGGACGAGCAATCTGCTCCACCGCCTTCCGCTTTAATAATCTGTAAAATATGCGGTGTCGGCAAAGCCTTTACCGCAAAATACTCTCTAAATAAGGGGGCCCAGGCAAAGGCCTTTTGCAGGCGACGCATATTTTGCCTAATTTTTCTTTCTTCGTAGATATGAAAGGGAGTCGGAAATTTTTTTATAACATTTTCCAATTCCATGGGAGTCAAAGGGAATTCCTTTTTATTCATAATGCGCGGGTTTCAGTAAGTTCAATCATAAAATACCCGTTCACCTCCTCGTAAATTATATGTAAATTATACCACATTACAACGTTTTCTCACTACTTGTCAACGCCTTACTTCCTTTTATAATAAACCAGTTTTGCCAATGGTAAGTATCCATTTTAAGAGGCTTTTTCTTGCTACAAACACGCCCGTACAAACAATAGTTTTTATCGGAAAACTTTTCAGTCCATCTATACAAATAAACAATCTCGCTATATAATAAAACAATATGTAATCATTGGAATTCAGGCCTAGAGGCTAATTTTTTAGAGGTAATTATGCAAGCTAAAACTAAGAAAAAAAGATATCTACCTTGGATTATACTATCCGTCTTATTTCTCGTGGCTGTGGGTGCTGGTGCGATATTCGCCGGTTTTTTTGACAATGCCCCGCGCACTTCCAAACAAACCAATATGCTCGTGGCAGCCGACAAAGCCACCGTCATGATTATGGGCGTAGATACTAGAAAGGACGACGTAGGAAGAAGTGACACTTTGATGGTTGCTACTATCGACCCGACCAATAATCAAGCAGCTATTCTTTCCATCCCCCGCGATACTAGAGTGCAAATTCCTGGATACGGCTGGGACAAGATAAACGCCGCCTATGCCTACGGCGGTTATAAATTGACACGCACAACAGTTGAACAGTTACTGGATGTCCCCATGAATCATTACGTCATCATCAATATTCAAGGTTTCCAAAAGATTATCGATGCCATTGGTGGTGTCGACATCGATGTGGAAAAGCGCATGTACTACAATGACCCTTACGATGATAATGGTGGATTGCACATCAACTTACAACCAGGACTACAACATATGGACGGAAAAACGGCCATTACTTACGTACGTTACAGAGATAGCGAAGGCGATATTGGTCGCATCAAAAGACAGCAAAAATTTATGCTAGCTGTCATGGAAAAGGTCCTTTCTCCTAGCATTATTCCCCGCATTCCAACCATCATCAGCGAAGTATTTAGTTGTGTCCAAACAGATATGTCCATTCGCCAATTATTAGCGTTCTTTGGTTCGCTCCGCAAGGCACAACAAAACGGCCTCAAAACAGAAATGGTCCCTGGCACGCCGATGTACATCAACGGCATCAGTTACTGGATTCCTAATATCACCAAGTTGCGCTCTTCCGTTGCCGATACCCTCGATATCGACATCACGCCAACAATTCGTCAAGATATGGAAGAAACGCAAGTCGAATATCAAAATGCTATTCCAGACAATGCGCAGACTATCACTACACCCCCTAGCTCTACCACGGAAGAACAACCCGCATCAACCGAAGATACTAATAATAACAGTGATAAATCTGCGACAGAAAAACCAGAAACGAAAGACCAAAATACTCCCGAAACTACTACTGAACATATTAAGCCTTCACCTGCTTCGAAGCATGTACCTAAATCAGAACTTCAAGAACCTTCCGCCGCTAGTGTCATTCCCGAAAATACTGCTCCGCCTAGTCGCGATGCTGATACAGCCGATAAAACTTAATACTTTCTCCGTAAAAACAAAAAAATTAAAAAAAATACTTGCATAGCCTGATTGCTTATGCTAAAATAATCAATGTTCGCAGGTGAGTGAACATTGATGTGGCGCCTTCGTCAAGCGGTTAAGACACCGCCCTTTCACGGCGGGTTCATGGGTT
>JAHHSQ010000031.1 GCA_020025135.1 Pectinatus sp. | reverse complement strand
TTATTTCATTATTATGAAATAAAAATTTTCTTGCGTAATTCCTACTAATAAGGTAATATTTATATATATTCAAAATGTTTTATGAGGGAGTGTGTTTATATTGGAATTACGCGCTATTACCATGCAGGATAAAGCTATCTTTGTCGGAATACCGTATATAAGTTCCGATTATGCTTTTTCTTACTTATTAATCCGTCAATAATTTTTCATTGTTTTTAGATAAATTGACTTTAGTAAGCGCATTGAGAAATCAGTGTGTAGAAATAGCGAAAAGCTATTCTAATCAGAAATTGAATTGCTGGAAAAACGTAAAGCTGACCGCGCCACAACGTGATGTCAAAAGGCGTGGACGTGAAGGCGGCGAAAGCAGAAAAAAGCGGTCAGATGATGCAAGGTTAAACCCTAAACATGGATAAAAAATCGTCAATCAGCAGCGAAGCTCCCAGAAGGAGAACGTTCAACGACTATTCCTCTTGAGGGAAGTAGGCTAGAAGCGATGGCTAGTCGAAGTGGTTTCGCCCGTACACGAAGGGGTGAGGGAGAAGAGATAGTCTGTGCTTTAGTGAAAGCTAAAGAAGTTTCCAAGAAAACTGCCGTGGCTTAGCGAACCGCGGTGAACAATTCACAGATATGTACGCAGATTTATACGAATTGCAAATATACAATGATGAACGTTGTATAATAATTTTTTCTGGTAAGGATAAGGCTTTTTATGCTCCGCTAGGAGATAAAGAATATGCTTTAGATTTAATGATGAGTTATGCGACTGAAAAATCCATGCCACTTGTCATCACCAAGATAACTGAAGCTGATAAGGAATTTTATGAAGGGCGGGGAATGCTTTGCGAAGCGGATAGAGATGCTTTCGATTACATCTTTCGCAACAGTGATTTGCGTGATTTTAACGGTTCTTGTTATCGCAAACAGCGCAATAATATCTCTAAATATTTGCTCACGATGCAACCGTCTTATACTACCGATATCAGTGAACATTTAGAAGCCTGTCGGCACTTTACAGAAGAGCATTACGCGGGAACGGATGTCGTAGCTCCTACCTTGCGTGTTTTGGATAATTTCGCTGAATTTGATTTTAGCGGTGGAGTAGTTTGGAGTAATGGTGTTTTACAAGCGTTTAACATTTATGAACAGGTTTCGGAGGATATGGTACTTTCTCATGTCGAATTGACGGATAATAATTATCGCGGTGTGCACGCTTATATGATTAATCATATGGCTAAAAATATGCATCTTCCTTTTATTAATAAGGAAGATGATATGGGATTAGAGGGATTGCGCCGTTTTAAAGAAAGATATCATCCAGCCATTTTACAGGTTAAGTACAAAGCCACGCTAAGATAGATATGTGCATTGGGGTGTTAAACCATATTGACAGGGGAGCAGGGCTGTGCCAAAATAGGCATAATTCAAGTGCTATTTTATAATAAAACTAGTTCCAACAAGTAACACTTGTGTATTCGATTTATTGGTAATTTGAAAAAGCGATAAAATTTTGTGATGATGTGGAGATTGAAAGATGAATTTAAAATTATTGTGGACTATTGCCAGTAATATGGGACTAAATGCCGATTTGGAGATGTTACGTGCCATTTCCGACTTCCAAATAGATGTGGTCATGGCGGACAAAGTCAGGGATTACCCACTCGGCTTAGCCTTGACGGATAAACAGTATCTCATTCCAGATGGTAAAGATGAGGCCTACATTCGTTCTGTTTTGGAGCTCTGTCACAGGGAAAATATCAATACGGTGGTACCGCAATTTGGCAATGAATTGGTGCCGTTGGCGCGCAATTTAAATGCCTTTTCTCAGCAGGGCATAAAGGTTCTTGTCAGCTCAGTGCCTGAAAAATTGCAGATTGCCGAAAACAAGAAGGATTTATACACATACTTTTTGGGACAGGATTTTATTCCCTATCACTATGTTGTCACGTCGCTTGAGGATATGGAAAATGCTATTTTTAGTTTGGGTTATCCATATCGACCTGTAGTGGTAAAACCGACAGATGGAGAAGGGGCAACTGGAGTTTTTATTATCAGTGCCGAAAAGCAAAATCCATTTAATAGTAAATTAAATCCGCCGTTGTTATCATGGCATATCTTTAAGGAATATTTGCGCGAGATGGCGATGCCATTACCAGAGCTGATGGTGATGGAATATCTGCCAGGAGATGAATACAGTGTTGATTGTGTTGCCTATGAAGGACGTGATGTGGTAATCATTCCGAGACAGCGTTTAGCTACAGCTGGGGGAGTGGCCACCCATACTAGATTAGAAGAAAATGAAGAAATTATCGATATGGCGCGGTATATCATTTCTGCTTTACAACTTTCTTATAATATCAATATGCAATTTCGCTATACAGAAGAAGATGAATTGAAGTTACTGGAAATCAATCCGCGCGTATCGGGTTCAATGGTGGCCAATTTGGGAGCTGGAGTAAATATGTTGGAGCTTTCTTTAAAATTGGCCTATGATTTGCCTTTACCAGACATTGAGGTAAAATGGGATTCGGAAATGTTCCGTTATTATGAACAGGTTTTTCGCTAATGATATAGTTGTAGAAAGTAAAAAGAGGGCATCCTAAATTTAGGATGCCCTCTTTTTGTCAGTGTTTCATCAATAAAAGACAAAGTTACTATGTTATAATTAAATTGCTTTAATATTTAAAATTAGCAAATGACAAGAGGATGAAATATGGTAGATTATAGCGGGCTAAATTCAGAACAATCAATGGTAGTGAACAATCAAAAGGATAATATTTTGTTGTTGGCCTCGGCTGGTACAGGCAAAACAAATACGATGATTTACCGCATTATCAATATCCTAGATAAAAAATTGGCTAAACCAGAAGAAATTTTGTGTTTAACTTTTACGAATAAAGCCGCGCAAGAGTTAAAGAAGCGTTTGTGGGATAATTTGCCAGCTGGGGTAAGTTCCAAGGTAAGGGCAAGCACTTTTCATGGTTTTTGTTATTATTTCTTGAAGCAAGAAGTTAAAAAGGAAAGTGATATCCCCGAGGATTTCACAATTATTGATGAGACGGATTGTCAGGAGCTTTTGCGAGAAATCTTTGAAGGGTCAGTATGGCATGATTTAGCAGCAAAAGAGCATTGTGAGGTCAATATGGCTCCTTTTATGTACAATATTCAACACTTTATCAACTATGTGCGAGAACTGTGTGCTGTGCACAATTATTATGGCCTAACAAGGCGAGATTACAATAAACTGCTTCAAATTATTTTGCATAAAAAAGAATACCTAGAGCGTTTGAATGAAATATGTAGTTCACAGTATAAAAGCGATAATTCCTTTTTAAAACACTTCTTTAATCGGTGCGGAGCAGTGCTTTGGCAGTTATATGAAGAAGCTTTATTGGATATGCACGCATTAGATTTTACAGATTTATTGATAGGAACGTTACAGCTTCTGCAAGATAAAGAAATAAGGGAGCGCTGGCAGAAGCGCTATCATTTTATCAATGTCGATGAAATGCAAGATACCAACCAGTTGGAATATGCCGTCTTGAAGATACTGTTTTTCGATAACAATATTTTGTGTTGTGGCGATTATTACCAGACGATTTATGAATGGCGTGGGTCTTCGCCAGATGAGATTTTCGCTGATTTTGTGCAAAATTATCAGGCAAAAATAATTATGCTCAATACGAATTATCGCGCTACCAACTTGCTTTTGCACGCCTCTTTTAGCTATATTCAGAACTTATTTCCGAAAACTTTACCCTATTATAATGATGATATCCACGCTGCTTCTTCTCAGGAAGGCGAAAAGATTTATTTAAAAAATGCTTTTGATTTTGCCGACGAAGCGGAGTGGATTTTAGGGCAGATTAGAGCGATGAAATTGACCACTTCTTCTTCAATTTGCATTTTGACACGCAGTAATAATTACAGCATTAATATTAGTAACTACTATCAGAAGAGAATGAGAGAATATCCAGCGACAGATAGGTTGAATTTTATGTTGGTGGATAAATTTCAATTTTTCCGCCGGCAGGAAGTGAAGGATGTACTTGCCTATTTGCGCCTGTGTGTCAATAAATACGATGGACAAAGTTTTATGCGTATTTTAAAACGTTTTCGTTATGGCATTGGGCCGACCGTTTTAAAACGCTTGACCTCAGCAGATTATTTGGATTTGGGAATTAGATTGACAGATTTTTTAGATGTCTCCGTCTATCAGTATGGCGAGCCTTTTGCCCTTTTAGAAGAGGAGTTAAAAAAAGGCAATGTAGTGGTTTTTGATGTCGAAAGCACTGGCGTTGATACGACGCAGGATGAAATCATTCAGATAGCTGCTATTCGGATTAATGCCACAGGAAAGATAATAGACACTTTTATGCGTTATTTGCGCGCAGATAAGTCTGTTGGCGATTCCGAGAAAGTACACCATATTTCTGATGCATTTTTACAAGAAAATGGCGAAGATGCCTCGCAGGTACTCCAAGAATTTACAGCTTTTGCCCAAAATTCAGTCGTGGTTGGTCATAATGTCGGCTATGATTTGAAGATGCTCTATAATGAACTTTGGCGATTACATTTGCCACCAGTGAATTTTTTAGGTAGTTATGATACACTGGATATTTTTCGTCGCTTTTACCCGCATTTACCCAATTATAAATTAGAATTCTTGGGAGAATATTTTAAAATTGAGAGTCGTTCTAGCCACGATGCTTTGGACGATGTGCGCGCGACGGCAGAACTATTGCATTATGTTTGGATTCACAATATCCAGACCACGCGTTATCAACGGTTGGTTTTATTGCAAGACTATTTGACCCGTTTTCGTCCGGTAGCTGAGAAAATGTGGGCTTTGCGAGAATTTACCTTAAAATCTTCCTTAGAAGATACCGTTACTAATATCATTACCAAATATCAGGTGAAAGATTATTACGAAAAACAAAAAGACGGTAAGCAGCGTATGGAAAATTTGCGCCTTTTATATCGTTGGGGCAAGCAGATTGGCGAGGGTAAAGATAATCCGTTTACAGCAGTATTAGAATTACTACAGGTTAGTGTTTTGGCCAAGGGTAATATCGATTTATATATAAAAAAATATGCGATGATACCGATAATAACCGTTCATCAAGCTAAAGGCAGTGAGTTTGACTATGTCTTTGTTGCTGGTTTAACGGATGGAATTTTCCCCAATTATTTAGCCATACAATCTGGGCGGATAGAGGAAGAAAAGCGGTTGTTTTATGTGGCAATCACGCGTGCAAAAAAACGGCTCTTTCTCAGTTGGCATCCCAATAGTTTCAGAATGTCGGAGAAGAGTCGTTTTTTGCAAGCCATAAATAAAGAATATATTAAGGTTTTTTGATGTTGATAGTAAAAGTAGTACCTTTTCCTAATGTACTCTGCACATCTATATTCATGCTATGGCGTTGGGCTATTTGCTTGGCGATGGTGAGGCCGAGCCCAGTTCCTTTTTTATTGGCCGGCATATCCGTTTTATGAAAACGTTCAAAAATATGTGGCAATAAATCGGCGGCAATGCCGCACCCCGTATCGATAATTTGTAAAATAATTTTATTAGCTTGGGCAGCAAGGCGGAGCTTGATGGTATCATGGGGATGAGAAAATTTTATGGCATTGTCTAAGATGATGATAAGCATTTGGCGCAGTCGACCGTAATCGCCATTGATTTCCGTAGGTGGTAGTTGAGAAGATATTTCTAGTTTGATAGCTTTTTGTGAGGCGTATGAGCGAAGTGAGCGGACGGCATCAATAACTAAGTCGTTGAGCAGTAAAGGTTTTTTTTCGATGATAAAATCTGGGTTTTGCAATTTTGATAGCTCGAGCATATCGTTTACTAGACGTTCTAAGTAGATGGTTTCTTGGAGCATTTGCTGATGGTAATCATCTATTTCTTCAGGCGGGACTAGGCCGTTATGCAGGGCTTCTAAAGACGCGCGCAACACGGCGACAGGCGTGCGTAATTCATGGGAAATATTGGCAGAGAAAATGCGCCTCGATTGTTCTTCGCGCTTGCTTTTGGCATCGGATTCCGCTAGTTGTGAAGCCATGTTGTCTAAATAGCGTGCTAAAGTTCCGAATTCATCGCTTCGGTATATCTCGGTTCTTGTTTTGTAATTTCCCTTACTGATAGATAGGGCTAATTTTTTGATTTTTTCAAGGGGGATAGTGAAATAATAGGACATCAACCAAGCAGCAACAGTAGCAATGACCAATCCTAGTAAAGAACTAAATAAGAGTAATTTTATGCCGTAGAAGACATCGCTTTGGATGCTTTTGAGGGAGGTGTGTAGCAAAAGAACGCCGATAACACAACCACTGGCATTGCGGATGGGGACAGTGGCGGTTAGAACTGGCCTACCGAGAGCGGAGCTAAATGTTTCGCTGACAGCTTCTTGACCGGAAAGGGCCTGATTGATGATGCGCATGCTGTCTGGCGGGAGCTGTTGATAGGTTAGATTGTGATGATTTGGGCTGCTGCTAAAGATAAATTGGTGTTGGCGGTTAATTATCCAAAAATCATTATGATTATGTGTAAAGTGCCCTGAAGTTTGGCAGGGCATATCGGCGTGGCAGTAGTGATAAGAAGGGACAGTATTGAGGTCATTTATGCCAGTGGCGATGTTGTTGGCAGAATTTAGGAGAGCTAGTTTGTGTTGAGAAATAGTTTGTCTGTGAAAGAGAAAATAAAATATACTGGCCATGATACAGATAAAGAGGAAAAGTACGGCGAGAAAAGAGGCTAGTAATTTCTGATTTCCTTCGGTGAGAAGAAAATTTGTTCACGCCAAGGCGTTACTCTGGGCGCAGTTTCAAAGAAAACATCTCTAGTTTTCGCTAGAGCACAGACTATATCTTGTCCTTGCCCCCACAGGGGTTTAGGCGAAACCACTTCAACTGGTGCTTCCAGTTTACTTCCCTCAAGAGGAATAGTCGTTGAACGTCTTCCTGTGCGGAATTTCGCTGCTGATTGGCGATTTGTCGTTGTTTAGGATTTAACCGTGTGTGCAATATCCAATTTCTTTTTTTCGCTTTCGCACCGTAGCAAGGTTTTCTTTCATCCGTTGCCGTGGTGAAATTGGCTTTACGCTTTTCCAGCAATTCAGTTTCTTAGTGGCATAGCTTTCCGCTATGTCTACATACAGATTTCTCTATATGCTTACTAATGGAGCCGTGTTCGGCACAGATGGGCCATTAATAAATTATTTTATTCGTGCGGAGCATATTTATATCCTACCCCCCAAATAGTTTTTATCAATTTGTCATACGGACTGAGGACACCAAGTTTAGCACGCAATCTTTTAATGTGGGCATCGACAGTGCGGATGTCGCCAATATAATCGATACCCCAAATTTTGTCTAGGAGAATGTCGCGAGAAAATACCACGTCAGGATGATTGATGAAAAGCCAGAGCAATTCGAATTCTTTCTTCGTGAGAGAAAGAGGTCTACCAGCAATGCTGGCGCTATAAGAATTTACATCCACTTTTAATTGTTTCTGTATTTATTTCAAGGTCACTCCCTTGAAATATTTGTTCACGTCCAGGCGCTACTCTGGGCGCAGTTTTTGGATAAACATCTCTAGTTTTCGCTAGAGCACAGACTATATCTTGTCCTTGCTCCTACTGGAGTTTAGGCGAAACCACTTCGACTGGTGCTTCCAGTTTACTTCCCTCAAGAGGAATAGTCGTTGAACGTCTTCCTGTGCGGAATTTCGCTGCTGATTGGCGATTTATAGTTGTTTAGGGTTTAACCGTGCAATATCCAGTTTCTTTTTTTCGCTTTCGCCACCATGGTAAGAGCATTTTTCAGCTGGTGCTGTGGTGAAACTGGCTTTACGCTTTTCCAGCATTTCAGTTTCTTTATAGCATAGATAACTTATGTCTACATACAGATTTCTCTATATGCTTACTAATTTTATTAATAAATGGCGACAGTTTTATGGTCATTTGCAGTAGATAGTCCGTTCTCTTTTATGCGGCGCATGACGGCACGCACTCTGGCCATTACTTCTTGGGGAGAAAACGGTTTGACGATATAATCATCTGCGCCGATATCTAACCCCATGATGCGTTCAAAATCTTCGCCGCGTGCGGTAATCATGATGATGGGGATAGTAGAAGTGGCGCGAATCTCTCGACAGACGGCAAAACCGTCCTTTTTAGGCATCATGATGTCTAAGAGGATGATATCAAATGGTTCTCGTTGAAAACAATTAATGGCTTGTAGGCCGTCTCCAGCAAAGGTGACAGCAAAATCTTCTTGTTTGGCGTAGGTAGCTAAAACCTTAGCCAGTTGGGCATTATCTTCAACTAATAACATTTTTTTCATATGAGTCGCTGACTAATAAGCCTTAATTTAGTCGGCATTTCCCACCTTTCCATAAATAAAGAAAACATCTGGAGATGAATTTTTCATGAAGTGATAAAAATCCTATCAATGTAAAATTACTCCAGTGCAATATAAATAGTCAAGAAAAAGAAAATTTTCATAGAAAAAAGTTTAGAAAAAGTAAAATTTATTTCATGATGTCATATTTATGTCATATTTATTTGTTAAGATAAAAGTATAGAAATGTGTTTGATAAAGGATGTGGGCAAGATGAGAAAAATAATTTTATATTTGTTCGTTGTCGGGGTTTTTTCTGTAACCTCTTGGGGGGCTTTTGCACAGGCTTCGTCTGTTCCTCAAGTAGCTCCTAATCAACAGACGACAACTTACATGAGTAGCGATAGTGGTCACCATGGTTATTATCGAGACGATGACGATGGATACCATCATCACCATGATGATGACGATGATGATTATTGTCCATGTTGGTAATTGATTTTTGTGGTAGATTGGTTATTTAACTATTTTAGTAGTATAATATGGGCAGAAAGGTGTTGTATCAGAGAGGAGTGGTGATGATGTTAGTTAATACCTTACAAGGGAATGCTGTAAATAGCAATCAGGTAGTTAGAACTGCTCAATCAGCAGCTGATAGACAACAACAGAAAACGGTTGTAAGTAAAGATGGAAAGGTTGGACCAGCTGCCGTCTTTCAACATATACCTGCTGCAGAATACAATACAATGCAGTTGACTCCGTTGCAGAAGAATATTATCAATGTTCAAAATCAGATTAATTCTTTGCACGACGGTAAACCGTTGTCTGCTCAGGAAAAGAAATCTTTAGAAAAAACGCTTAGTCAGTATTTGCAAGATTTGCAAAATGGCGATAGTGTATCGGCGCAAGGGAGTAATTCTCTTTCCCCGCAACAGTGGCACAAGGAATTAGTGAATGATGTACATGATATGTACAATAGTGTACAAAATCAGATTAACAATCCGTACAATTATCTTTTCCCTAATGGCAGAAGTTCTCTTCTCGGTAGTTTTAACCAGGGGAGTGCAAATGGTCTTTTTCAGATGTTGCAATTAGGCGACGATATGTTGCAGAATAACTATGTGAATGATGCTGTTCAAGGGTTAGATAAACGCATCACAGCAGATGAAAATAGCCTGAAGTCAGCTTTAAATAATCCAGATAAAGCGGATAGGCCAGATGCCACTCAGATTAAGCAGGATGATGCTACCATTGATGGATTGAAAGATATTGCTGCTGGCTTGCATAATCAAGATAACGATGTTTGGAATTTAAACAACAGTTCTCAATTGAATGGCCAATTGCTCGCTAGTGTTTATCAACAATCATCTGGGGTTCAATCCATGATACATGGCAACAGCAATTTGCAAAATATCCAACAGACTTTAGACATTATGGCTTGAGTTAAAATTTTAGAATAACTAAAAAAGGCGACAAAGAACGGTATTTTTGTTCTTTGTCGCCTTTTTATCACCTATGTTAAATGAGAGAATTATATACTTTTTGGAGTCCTATTTTTATATTCATCTGTGGTTGCCAATTTAACGCGGTACGTGCTTTTTTATTGGAGAGAACAGAATTATAAATATCCTTAGCGCGTTTTGGAGCATAGTTTATTGGTATTTTTTTTCCAGTAATCTCTTTAAATAGCGAGATAAGAGTTAAAAGGTCGGTTTTTGTTTCAGTAGAAAGATTATATATAGAATTGATTTTTGGCGTAGTGAGTGCCTTTTCAATAGCCTTTGCGATATCTCCAGCATAGATGAAATCGCGGGTTTGTCTGCCATCGCCAAAAATAGTCAATGGCATATTTTGCACAAATTTTTGCGCAAAGATGCTGATGACACCTCCCTCACCAGTACAGTTTTGTCTTTCACCGTAAACGTTAGAAAAGCGGAAAATAATGTATTCTAAACCAAAGGAATTTCCGTATTGACGAATGTATTCTTCGGCGGTAATTTTGCTGAGACCGTAAAAACTTAGGGGAAGTGAGGGAAGGCTTTCAGTTAGAGGCAGATTTTCATTATCGCCATAAACTGCTGCGGTGGAAGAGAAGATGAGGCGAGGAATATTATTTTGGCGGGCAGCTTCGAGGATATTGAGGGTAGCAAAGATGTTTAGTCTTTCATCTAAGATAGGGTCTTTCATGGAATGGGGGACGGTAGTTTGACCAGCTAGATGGACAATAGCATCGATATTTTTTCCCGCTAATGTGGACGAGAGGTCGGCCTCACAGATATCTTTTTTTATAAAGCAAGCTTGAGATGGAATATTTGATTTTTTACCGGTACTCAAATCATCGATGATTAAGACGTCATGGCCGGATGATAAAAGTTGCCTAGATAAATGAGAGCCGATAAAACCAGCTCCACCAGTAATTAGGATTTTAGACATCTAAATTCTCCTTTACCTCAGTAGATATTGCTTTCATAGATAAAATAGAGTTTTTTCATCTCTTCTATTTTATCGTACATCTCCACCTGAAGTTTAGAGGCAAGTGAGAAATGGCCAGTGAGAAGTGCTTCTCTGAGACGGCTAAACAAAGATTTTTTTGTTAAAGTATCTTTAGCTAGGTAGAGGCGCAGAGTATTGATGGTATGCCATCTCTTCCTGTCTAAATCGCTTGTTATTTCGCCAGATAATTCGTGGCATTCCTGTACGAGCGATTTATTTTCTGGAATGATGCGAGAAATTAGTTCCATTTTCCAACGGATTAATTCGCCAGCCATAAAGGCATGAAGAATTTTTGAATTTAAAGCTTTTCCTTGGGTCAATACAGCTAATTTATCTGGATATTTTTGGAAAGCTTGCATATTTTCCCAGACTGTAGATGGAGCCTTGCCAAAACGAGCATTTCTTTCTTCTTCGGTATAATCTTCAAAAATCTCTACTTCGCTACGATAAGCGCGTCCTGTTTCGAGATATTCTGTCACAGTTTCTGGTTCTTTAGAGAGCTCAGCTAGGAGTTCTTCTGGTGTTTTGTCTATGGCGTAGCGTATACCATCTAAGACGGCAGAGTAAATGGCGGATAAGGCGAGGTAAGTGTTGGTATAAGGGTTACATGCACGCAGTTCAAAGCGCGTTGCCATCGGATTATTGATGTCTCGAATGAGACCTACTAAGATGGTGCGATTGCGAGAGGGTAATTTGGGAGAATGGCCGAGTGAAGTCACGATGCAGACTGGCGCTTCAAAACCTGGTTTTAAGCGGTTGAGGGAATCATTCGTAGAAGAAACGAGAGGATTAATTACCTCATAGTTTTTCAATAGGCCCATCAAAGCGCCATAGCCGATAGGACTCATAAAATCTTTGGTCATTTCTTGCGGGGCAAATAAATTTTTAAATTTGCCATTTTTTAATTTGGCGACGATGCCGATATGCGTGTGTTCGCCATTTCCGGCTAAACCGATGATAGGTTTAGCTTTGAAGATTACCTCTAAACCGTGGCTACGGAAAACTTCTTTAACAATGGTGCGTACGAGTAATTCATTATCGGCAGCTTGAACGGCATTGAAAGAAAATTTCCAGTCAATTTCCACTTGTTCACAGATATGGCTCATATTGCCAGCAGTATCCATATGCGCTTTCATACCACCGACTTCTTTATGGCCCATTTCCGGTTCTAAGCCGTATTCTTGCATCAGTAAAATGGTGTTTTCCAGAGCCGTGCGGACACTACCGCGTGTCCTCTGCCAATACTGTTCTTGCATAACCTGAGAAGCACTCATTTCTGGTACATTAGATTCACTGAGGGGAGTTTTTATCCAAAATTCCAATTCAGTAGCGACAGTGAAGAAGATATCTTCAATATCTTTGCCACTGTAATCGCAGTTGGGAATGGAATCTTTTTCTTGTAATAAGTGAAGAAGCTCTTTTTTGACGTAGTCCAATGTATCATGGAGGATTGAGCGAGAACCGACTCTTTTACCATTATGGATGAGAAAGCCTGGAATGCGCAAAGTCCCGACAGGTGTTCCTGTTTCTGAAGAAATATTTTCGTAATTATAATCTACATACCAATTTACGGTGGGGTCTACGGGAATATCTACTTTGGCATCGTTGAGGGTAGCAATATCTGTAAGAACAACAGAGGAACCATCTGTCTGTACGGCACTACCATCATAAAAGTCATCTATATTTTCGATAAAAAGTTTTACCGGAATTTTTTCATCCGTGTCGTTTCCTGCTAAGTCTACGCCTAGCATAGAAACAAAAGCTATTTCAGGATGATTTTGCAATAATTTGATAATATTTTCTTTTTTAGAATTGGCTGGGATAAAATAAATTAAATCTCGCATTTTTACACCTCTACATAAATAATGAAAAATCGCCATGAGATTAATGAATAATCTATGGCGATTTAAAATCAATAGCCTGCCATATTATCTATGCTGACCTTTGCCGGTAATATGTTCTATATCAATCTTCCACACAGAAACGCCGTTGAAAGCGCGCTCGATATATTCTTTGCCAGAATCCATGTAATCGGCAGAATATTTATTCAAGAAGCCGACAAGTGCATTTCTTTTTTCTTCACCACTAACTTCGTGGGCCTTACCAAAGATGACTACTGATTTGTAATCTGTGTCAAAAAGGTCAGGATAATTCACGGTATCTGTGAAAGTGGTAAAGCAGACTCTAGGGTCTCTTCTGATATTATCAATTTTTTGTCCAATCATCGCACCGTGAGCATAGATAGCTCCATCCATATAAATAAAATGAACTGGAGCGGCGTAAGGATATCCGTCCTCACAATTCGTCGCAACTACACAATAGGAACTTTTTTCTAACACTTCTATAACTTGTTCTTGAGATAAGGCCTTTCGGGCCTGTCGCAATTCTTTGAACATGATGTTAACCCTCTTTCTATGTAAGTAGTCACTAGTGTTGACTGATGAGTACGACACCTATCAAACACATAACTAGCCCTAGTGCGTTGATTAAAGTAATTTTTTCTTGATAAACAAACATTCCTAAAGGAATCAATAGAATTAAAACTATGGAATTAGTAAATAATGTCAGTTTTGAAACTTCCCAGCCTACACGATAAGCATATAAAAAGCCCAAATCAAAACCAAAAATCGCTAAGCCAAGGGCGTAACTAGCCCAATTGGCAGCTCTCAATTCGCTGACTATTCCACCTGCTCCTTTGAAGAAAGGATAGACACAGCAACAAATAAAAGCAGCTGAAATATAAGTAATGATTAAGGAAACCAAAGGATTAATGTAGTCCGGAGTAGATTTTTGGACGATTTGATAGCCGAGAGAGGAAAAGACAATCATGGCTATCGGCCAAAAATAAGTAAAATCTCCCTGCATAAAAAGACACCCCTTTTTTCATTTATGCTATTGTGTAGTTGGACGATGAAAAAGACGATGTCAAACCTTCTCCATATTATAACATATCTTATAATAACTGACTATCTCTTAGAAGAGAAAATGATAGATGATTTTTATAACAATTCAAGGAGCGTGTATAGGATAGAATTTAAAAATAGGCTGGTTAGACGGCTTTTTTTACAGCAAAATTAGGCTGAAAGTCAACGAATTTATTCGTGGGATGAAAGTCTTCAGTAGATAATGTGTTGATAATTATCTACTGAAGATATAAAATACAGATATGGAAACAATATATTTTAGAACAAAAACTACGGTATCGTTAATCAACTATCATTTCGTTTTCTGTCCAAAGTATAGAAGAAAGATTTTCTTAATTCCCAATGTGGAGAACCGTTTCAAAGAGTTGACGCGAGAGATTTGTCGAAAACTCAAAATAGAAATATTGGCTATGGAATGTCA
>JAHHSQ010000030.1 GCA_020025135.1 Pectinatus sp. | reverse complement strand
TAATCCACCTTCAATTGCTTACGCAAATTCGGTGGATGTGCCTTATATCCCCATGCCTAAAAGCAGGAGCTTTACGGCACTTGTGGTAAAAAAAAACTGCTGATTAACATCAGCAGTAAATTACTTATTGGAGGCGACACCCAGATTTGAACTGGGGAATAAAGGTTTTGCAGACCTCTGCCTTACCACTTGGCTATGTCGCCGTCTTCGTATACATCACTTAACAACGTCTATCATTATACAGATATAATGATATTATGTCAATATAAATTTTTTAAAATTTATAAATATAAAATTTATACAATCATTATACACTTTCAATAATTGCTGTATATATTAATTAAAGGAGCAAAATAATATTCTTTAATATATCTATCTCCACGCTTTACAATTTAAAAATTCTAAAATAATTTACTAATTTATAATAAAATTGTCCAAAAATAAATTTCCTCTTTTTATTTCCAAATGTGATATACTAATCACAATGTAAAAGATAGATTCCCAAGTCTATCTTTCCCAATCCGTATAATTATTCCACTAAAACGGATTGAATATATTGAGATAGCGAGGTAATAATATGTCAGATTATAAATTTTGCGTAAAATGTGGAGCAAAATTGCTTGCCGACAGCAATTTCTGTACCAACTGTGGTGCAAAGTGTGCTTCATCTGAACCAAGTCCAACAAGCACAGCTCAACCCATTATCGATAAACAAATTCAAGATGGCTTAAAATTTTTAGACGGTGTTGGCGTACCAAGAGATTTAAACAAGGCCATGGAATGTTTTAGAGTGAGCGCCAACAATGGAAATCCAGAAGGAGAATTTTGGTTGGGAATTGCCCGTCTTTATCAATCCATTGCCATCTTACGCCATTCCCACAAGTTGGCTTCAACTGCTAGTGTAAGTTCTACTGTTATGCCATCTAGCACACCAACAGTATCTGCTACAGGAGATAAAATTCCCTCCCGTTTAAACAATACTTCAAGTAATTTTTCACCCACTGGTAACGGCCCACTAAATAGTGGCCGTAGTGGCTCTTCCTTCCTCGGCGACGTCGGCAAAGTGGCCGCTGGTGCTGCCATCGGCACTTTAGCTGGCGCAGCCATCGAAAACATGCTCACGGACGACCATAAAGAAGAACCTACTCAGACTGCTCAAGCAGATAATACCAATAACGACAACCAAAATAATGATGACCACGTAGACAATAACTACCCTCCAGAAGATAATAATGATTATCAATCAGATGACTATCCGCCTGTTGACGATAACTCTTCAGATTACAACGATTACGGAGCAGATGACAGTGGTTTTGACAGTTACGACGATGGTGGCTCTGATTGGGGCGGAGATGATGGCAGTTTCTTCTAAATAACCATTAAATAATTGTTCACATAAAAAGAGATGCAAATTTTGCATCTCTTTTTTTATTTTCATATTGTCTATTAGATATCTTAGGAGTATAATAATATTTGCTTATATATTATCGAAATCATAGGAATTATCGACAAAGGAAGGTTTATACAAGATAATGCAAACTTTATGTAATATAATCAATTGGTCTATTGCCTCTCAAGAAGGCAAAGCCCTCTTACAAAAAATCAATCTCCAAATTAATGCGGGAGAAATTCATGTTTTAATGGGCCAAAATGGTGCTGGAAAGTCTACTTTAGCCACTTCTATTTTAAACAGTGCTAATTACAAAAAAACGGCTGGCCAAATTATCTTTGATGGTGAAGATATCAGCGAATTACCCACTAATAAACGCGCTGAAAAGGGGATTTTTCTCTCCTTTCAAGCTCCTATATCCATTACCGGCATCTCATTAAACTCTTTTTTAAAGGCTATCGCTCGCCATTCGGCTTGCCCTCTCGTTGGCCGCGCTCTGAAAAGAAAAATTGCCGAAATCATGGAATTATTAAATATTCCGGCTAATGCCCTTGACCGCGACTTCAATGTCGGATTTTCTGGAGGAGAACGCAAAAAAATAGAAATGCTACAGTTGCTATTGGTAAATCCTAAATTGGCCATCTTGGATGAAGCTGATTCTGGGTTAGATGTCGATGCTATTCGCATCCTTTCTAAAGCCATCCAAGCATTTCGCCAGGACAAGAGCAAGAGTTTATTACTGATATCGCACAATATGACCCTCTTAAATCAACTACCGGTAGACAAAGTACACATCTTAAAACAAGGTCAAATTATCAAAACTGGCGGTGAAGAATTGATTAAACAAATTAGTACACAAGGGTTCTCCACCTTAGAACAGGAGGCCTGAGCATGAAGACCACTATCAGCACAGAAGAAAAAATGCCCCGCGAAAATCTCGGTTTGACCTCAGAAATCGTTACTGCCATCAGCAAGCGAAAAGATGAACCGGCGTGGATGTTAGAACACCGCCTACAATCTTTAAAAATATACCACAGCTTACCGGTTCCAAACTGGGGGCCATCCATAGATGCCCTAAATGTAGACAATATCGTCACCTATATTCAAGCTAGTGCACCGATGGCGGATAATTGGCAAGAAGTCCCCTCTGACATTCGCAATACCTTTGAAAAATTGGGGATACCTCAGGCAGAACGCGAAGCGATGTTAGGCGGCGTTGGAGCCCAATACGATTCGGAACTCGTCTATCATAATCTACAAAAATCTGTCGCCGATAAGGGCGTCGTCTACTGTGGTATCGAAGAAGCTCTCAAGAACGGATATGAAGAGATGGTAAAAAAATATTTTATGCACCTCGTACCACCTACCGACCATAAATTTGCCGCCCTGCACGGAGCAGTCTGGTCTGGCGGTTCTTTCGTCTATGTACCCGCCAATGTGCAAGTAGAAATTCCACTTCAATCCTACTTCCGCCTCAATTCCCCTGGTGCTGGACAATTTGAACACACCTTAATCATCGTCGAAAAAGGCGCTAGCGTACATTTTATTGAAGGCTGTTCGGCACCTAAATATAATGTGGCTAATCTACATGCTGGTTGTGTAGAGTTATTTGTCAAAGAAGGCGCTCACCTACGTTACTCGACAATTGAAAATTGGTCAAAAAATATGTACAACTTAAACACCAAGCGCGCCCTGGTGGAAAAAGACGGTATCATCGAATGGGTATCTGGTTCTTTTGGCTCTCATACCTCTTACCTTTATCCGATGTCCATATTGAACGGAGAAAATGCCAAGGCAGAATTTACCGGCATTACCTTCGCCGGTAAAGGCCAAGAATTGGATACAGGTGCGAAAGTATATCTCAACGCCCCGCATACTTCTTCCGTTATCAATACGAAATCTTTGTCCAAAGATGGCGGAGTAAGTACGTTCCGTAGCGCCGTGACAATTACTAAAAAAGCGGCTCACAGTAAATCTAGTACCTCTTGCCAATCCTTAATGCTAGACGACCGTTCTCGTTCAGATACCATTCCCATCATGGATTGTCGTCGCATGGATGCCAATATCGGTCACGAAGCCTCCATCGGACGCATTGATAACGATATGATTTTTTATCTCATGAGCCGTGGACTAAGTGAAGAAGAAGCAAAAACGTCGATTGTCAATGGCTTTGTCAACCCCATTTCCAAGGAATTACCACTCGAATATGCTGTAGAAATGAACAATCTCATTCGCCTAGAAATGCAGGGAGCTATTTGAGAAATTACACACAAAATAGAAGGGAGTGGGCATTTAGAAAATTTTGCCCTATTAATATATGAAATACACTTTAGAAACCAACCAATTAGCCGTGCCGACATGGAATAAGTTCAATTTGAATACAAGAAAGATAACTTTATCAGCAGAAAAGAGTACTCCTATCGCCCCCATTATCACTGCCCCAGCAGAGGTAAAACAAGGAAAAGCCCCCCTCTTCACCAATAAGTTTATTGATATTTTACCTAATGCCGTAATTGATTATGTCCAAAACGAACCGACACAGGTAAATAGCTTTTCTTTACCTGAAGGAACAGTCTTAACCGTTCCTATAACGATTAACTTTAACCTACCAGACGAACAAAAACAAAATACCATTTTGGATTTTCACCTCGCTAAAGACAGTGTGGCCGAAATAAATATCGTATTTTACGGCGATAAATACCAAGGAGGGGAAATAAATAATCTTTTCCGCTTACAACTTTTGGAGAATGCCAAAGTCACTGTACGTACATTTAACCTCTTGGGACGCAGATGCCAGTATTGCGAAAATGTTTTGGCTGTTTTAGCAGAAAATGCTCAATTTTCACTAGAACAAACTCCTCTCGGTGGCAAAGAAACTTTAGCAGCCGCCTATGTACAATTAGATGGTCAAAAATCTCGTTCACACATTCAAAATCGCTATATCGGCATTGACGAGCAACAATTAGACTTCAATTACTCGACCAAACATTTCGCTCCAGATACTCACTCTGAAACATATCTACAAGGAATTTTATTTGACCAAGCGGAAAAGGTATCTAGGGCCACTATCGACTTCATTCGGGGCTGTAAAAAAGCTGTCGGCATAGAAAACGAAAATGTTCTCCTTCTTGGCGAAAACGTCAAAAATAAAAGCGTGCCATTAATCCTTTGCGGAGAAGATGATGTGCAAGGCACACATGGTACGAGCATTGGTTCTTTAAACGAAGAACAAAGTTTTTATTTACAAACGCGCGGGTTAGACACTGAGGAACAAAACACCTTGCTCTTAGATACCGCCCTTAGCTACATTAAACAAAAATTATCGCCTGAACTAGCTACTAAATTAAATGATTATTACGAGGTAGATACTGATGATAAATTATAAAGAACACTTTCCCCTCTTACGCAATGACCCAGAATTGGTGTATTTAGATAATGCTGCCACAACTCAAAAACCTGATTCTGTCCTTACTACCGTCCAAAAATATTACCTAGCGGAAAATGCCAATCCACTTCGCGGTCTATACGCGCTTTCTCAGACAGCAACTGATGTATATGAAGAAGCTCGCCAGACAGTGGCCAACTTTATCGGAGCAAAAGATAAACGCGAAATCGTCTTCACACGCAACGCCTCCGAATCGCTAAATCTCATCGCTTTTAGTTTATCAGAATTGCTCTTAAAAGAAGGCGATGAAATTCTCATTACCATCATGGAACATCACAGCAATATGCTTCCTTGGCAACAGGCAGCAAAACGCCACAAAGCAAAGCTAGTTTACCTGTATCCAGATGAAAATGGCTACATTCAAGAAGAGGAACTGCGAAAAAAACTCTCTTCGCGCACCAAAATTTTGTCCATGACTCATCTCTCTAATGTTTTAGGCACTGAACAAGATATCGCTAGATTTATCCGCATTGCCCATGAGAATGGCACTGTTGTATCTATTGATGGCTCACAGGCTATTCCGCACCTCGCCATCGATGTGACAGACCTAGATTGCGATTTTTATTCCTTCTCTGGGCATAAAATCTATTCGCCAATGGGCATCGGCGTTCTCTACGGAAAGAGCAATTTACTAGAAAAAATGCCTCCATTCTTAACTGGTGGGGAAATGATTGAATATGTGAATGAACAATCGGCGACATTCGCCCCTATCCCTTACAAATTCGAGGCAGGAACGCAAAATGTTGGCGGAGCTGCTGGTTTATCTGCTGGCATCAAGTTTATGCAAAAAATTGGTTATGATGAAATAGTACGTCGGGAAAGGGATTTAAGTGCCAAATTGGGCACTGCACTGCGAGAATTGCCTTTTATCACCGTCTACGGCGACAAGGATAGTAATAAACACCACGGCGTTTTCGCTTTTAATGTCAAGGGAGTTCATCCGCACGATGTTTCATCTATCATGGATGAAGCTCACATCGCCATTCGCGGTGGCCATCACTGTGCTCAGCCACTCATGAAGGCCTTGACCTGTAATTTCTCCTGCCGAGCTAGCTTGGCCTTTTACAACGATGAAACTGATATCGAAAAATTCATTCGTCAACTGATATATATAAGGGGGTATTTCAATGTCAAATAGTGGTGCTTATAATGAAGTCCTCTTGGAACACAACAATCACCCTTACCACAAACACGCTCTTACAGATGCTACCTGCTCCCAGCACGGCATCAATCCCAGCTGTGGCGATGAAATCACTATTGAATTAACTATAAAAGATAATATTATCGAAAAAGCAGCCTTTAAGGGCGATGGTTGTGCCATTTCACAAGCTTCAACAGATATTATGTTAGATTTAATCATTGGCCAAACCAGAGAAGAAGCTTTGGCTTTAACCGATATCTTCTTCAAGATGGCGCACGGTGAAGTACTGACTGAAGAAGAGGAAGCACATCTTGAAGAAGCACTGGCTCTACACAATGTATCGCATATGCCAGCAAGGGTAAAATGTGCAACCTTGCCTTGGCATACCTTGATAAAAATGTTACGAGATAAATAAAAGAGGGTTGGACGAAATGTCCAGCCCTCTTTTTATTATTTTTAAAAAACACCGATAATACCGGGTTGAATACAAAGCTTTTTTAACGATAAATTTTGAAAAAAATCGGTAGCAGAAGCAACATGTTGAGATTTATCCTTCTTAATTTTCGGCATAATCCAATTATAATATTCCTCTAATGCTATATAAAAATTGTACAAAAAATCACGATTATTCAACAAACTAGGAATATCATAACCTATATTTTCGTGGCTTTGTAACGAAATATTAAACTTATCTCTTCGTATCAATTCCACCCATTTCTTACATCTAGAAATACCATTTGTCTTCTTTATAGTAGTAAATGTTTCGGTTAATTTTCCTTTTTGCTCGACCGTCAATTCTTTTTCTTCACCACTATATAAATAAGTTAAAATGGCAAAAATATCCTCTGCTGCTTCCAAAAATTCTTGCCAATTACATTGAATATAACGATAACCAGATGGAGACACATATTGCCAAGAAACATACGGCATATCAGGCCATGCTCCTGCTGCTACATGCCCCAGTGACATAATCTCAGCAGCAGAAGTAAAAATGCATCTATCAGCAACGCCCAAAATATCACAACCATCAATATCGTGAACTACCTCTAATTTTCCCGTATTTTCTGCGCAAATTAAACCAGAAAAATGTTGATGCGCCCATGTGTCAGCATAAACATGTAGTAAAATGCCAATTTTACAATAATCAGAGCATTTACTTTTGCAAATATGGCTGCGTACCTCTCTGGCTAATTTACTATGTTTCTGGCAAATCATTTCCTGTTCTAATGTCTCACCCTCAAAGGAAGGTAAAAAATGAAATGGCAACCAAACGGCATCGTTACTGACTTTATCCTGTAAATTATGCCAAACATAATGCCCGGAAACTCGACCATTTCTACCAATTAGCTTTTTTACTTTTGACATACACGTTGGCGTATTATCGTCAACAAATTGTGAACTAGTCGCTATTGTCAAAGCACCATCATGCTGAAAACCAGCCCAACGTGCTAATATATATACCGTGCCAAAATGAAAATCAATTTCCATAATACCGTTAGTAGGTGAGAAAAACTTGTTTCTAAAACAAGACTACTTTTCTAACAGAAAATTATATGTTTCCCACCCTTATTATACCTCCCTTCTTTATAAAAAATTACCGCATATCACGCTAAACTACTAAACTCAATATAACATATCTCTATACATTGTCTATTAAAATATATTTCTAGTGTGATAAATTATTTTTATGGCAGAAAAAAATCCCTTCCCACAACAAATCTATATCGGAAAGACTGTCGATTTCATAAATATTGCCATGCACATTACAATTACGAAGCTCCATAGTTGAAAGGTTATCCATATAAAAATAATCCCAATAATCTCGTATGCGATAGCGCCCAATTTCATCCTTTAATTTTTGAGCCATAATTGGATTAAATTTGAGACAACCTACTGTAACATCATGACATTGTCCAGTTATATTGGTATCTATATGTCGCACGATAGAATTGCTGTCAGCCTCTATATTCCATTCTCCAATGGAACGCTTAATGGACGTTGTAAAGATCAAATTTTGACCAGAAAACTGTTGATAATCTTTCTTTATTTCTGCAAAAGCCTGCGAAGAAATATAACTATCGGCATCTAATATCATCAATTCCGTCTCAGCATCTATCTCCATCTCGCGCAAAGCACATTCTAGAGAATAGGCATTCGAATATTCTGCATAATGCTTATTGTAATGTCTTTTCACTTCTGGAAATCTACT
This sequence comes from Pectinatus sp., assembly GCA_020025135.1. Lineage (GTDB taxonomy): Bacteria > Bacillota > Negativicutes > Selenomonadales > Selenomonadaceae > JAHHSQ01. The sequence goes on along the minus strand of JAHHSQ010000030.1, from coordinate 8,205 downwards.
CTGTAGAAAATTTTCCATAAGAAAAAAACGGTGCCCAATGACAATATGAATATCTGAAGTCAGTGACAGGCACTGTTTTATCAACCGAGATAGTAAAACTTCACCGTCATCGACAGGTAAAAATGATTTAGGAAAATATTCTCCTAATTTTTGCAAGCGCTTGCCTTGACCAGCAGCTAAAATAATTATTTTTAACAGCAAAATCAACCCCTCTTCTGTAGAAATGATAGATAAGAAAACAAAAGTTAAGCAATATCAAAAACAAAACTACACTAATCGGTAAGGAGGACAAAATAGAAATAACCTTCAAAGAATTCATTGTTGCAGCTGAATAAATTAAAATTATTGGCAAAAAAATAAACAGTAACGACCAATACACCTGCGCCCAACGACTTTTTTCTGCTGAAGTGTAACGCGTTATCACTAAAATAATGGAATTAAGAGTAGTGACATACATAAAAAGCATCGTCAAAACGAGAAAAATAAACACAATATTGTTATATGGATAATGGGCAATACTATGAATGATAAAATCGTTAACATCCACATCAAGTGGCGGAACAACGTAATTATTTCTAGCAATCATCGAGTAACCGAGAATTAAAAAAGAAATAAAAGTACTACTAACTCCCGATAAATAACCATAATTTATCACCTCTCTAATAGTCATTCCCTCGGAAATGGTAGCAATAAAAAATGGAGTAGCAATGCTCCAGGCAATCCAATAAGACCAATAAAAAACAGTATAATCTATAGTAAATGAACCCTTGCTTACAAATATTGATAACGGCAAGAATCTGGCAAAATAGAGGGCAATAGAATGATATCCAGAGCTTAAAATAAAAGACGGTTTTCCATAACAGAAAAAATAGACCAATAAGATAAAAAAAAGAATATAGTTGATATTAGCTAAATTAACAGCCCCCGTCTCTATATCTAAGAGTGAATCTATACAACTCAGAATATCAACAATAACAATAATCATTATTGTTATATTGGTATAATTATGCCAGCCCAAAAGATACCCTAATGAACGAGCTATCATGGGCGTTGCTAAAGAAAATGTCGTAGACACGGCTAAAATCAAACCTAAAATGGATATAATATCTATACCCAAGAGCAGTGCCGGATTTTTTACAAGTGGTTCACAAGCTTGCGATAACTTATAACAATCTCGCCCTTGCCGAAACATGATAAATGCATAAATCACCGCCGGCACCAGATAAAAGCTCCATGGAGTAATACCCCAATGAAAAAGAGAATATGTAATTGCCGCCACATATGTATTTTGTCCTTTTAAACAACTATCTTGCAAACTGTTAGCATAATAAATCCATTCATGTAGAGAAAAAAATATGATATCAGCTGCCATTGTCGCCGTAAAAACCATGATTGACCATTTCCAGAGAGAAAAACGCCTGTTTTCTCTTCGACCCAAACGAATATTACCTAGTGGCGAAAAAGACAAAATTAATGAAAAAAATACGAAAAAGATGCCTATAAAAATAAAGTAATACTCGAGTTTTGTCAAGAAAACTTTTTGTAAATAAGCTAAAGTAAGATATAAAGAAGTACTGTTACAATAAACCAGTCCTACCAGGAAAATTACTATGCCACCAATAAAAACACGGAGAAAGTTTTCTCTATTTAATGACATCCTGATATTCCTTTATATATCTCTTTAAATCAGCCGTTTTTTCTCGAGCATATTTTTCATAGTCAATATGAGATGTAAAGCATGACTTTTTATCTTTATAATAATCTGCCCAATGTATCCATAAAAATGTAGACATACACTTACAGAGAAAATAAAGAGGTATATTTACTTGATATCCAGATATACAATCATATCTTTTAAGCAACTCGGTTTCTACTGATTGAAGTGTTTTATTTTCACACAACCAATCGGCTAAATCCCATTCACGGTAAAAATTACCGGCATACTCAAAATCTATCAAATATGCCCGTTTATTGGTTATCAAAATATTTTCCGCTACCATATCGCTATGTACTGGCACCATCTCTGGCAAAGAGGTTGTACGCTTTAAATTTTCATAGGCAGTAGCCAAGAAGTCACGATAAACACTTTCTTGACTAGAATAAGAACTGGCCAACCACAAAGGCTGAAGGGTATTAGAAAAACGCTTTTTTGAAACAGAATGTAAACGTCCCAATACCTGTAATACTTTTTCTCTATCTTCTGGAATATCTGCCTGAAATATACGCGAAGATAAATATTCAGAGAATTTATAATGCTCAGTAAAGCCATGTTTTATTGTAACCCCAGCTTTATAAGCTATATTAGTATTATGTTCTTCAACAATTCTACTTATTTTCGTACTATTTTCAATATCATTTATGCGAACAACAAATGATGGAGACTTTTCTTCCTTAAAAGTAAATTTATAATTTCTATTGCTCATACTAGATAATTTTGAAAGCATACTTTACCTCATTTAATAATTATTGTATAAACACATAGGCTATCAATTTAGGAATCCCAACGCAAGTAATAAATACTTACGCTAGGATTTAACCTTACGATATATCAATCATTTAATTCTTTTAAAATAATACGATAATTTTCATCTAGAGACGGTACATTAAAAGATTTGATGTAGTCAAAAGCTAGTTTAATAAAATAATCTATCAAAACCGTATCATAAACTTCCGTCTCATCTTTACGAAGCAACAAGCGATATTTAAAACTAGAAGCATCGATAGTAGTATCATTGTTAATTATTTTTAATGTTTCAAAACGAAATTCATACTGTTCATCGCGAATACAAAGTTTGTACGTTTTATCTTGGAAAATCGAATGACTAATGGTGAACTTACGCCCTTTTCCACCTAGACATTTCGGTATAACCCCATCAACATAATCTGGCACAGAAAAACCAACTTGTTTTCCGATGATGGGATAAATATCTGCTGTATTTGTGATATCATCCACCCGACCTAAACTGGGAATTCCCCCACCACGCATCATAAGAGCGGCACAATTTTGCTCTTCACTGAGATAATAAACCGTATCACTATAAATTGACACCCCATGGTCAGAATACATATTTATAATATATTCATCCTCATTATAATGTTCGATAATGTATTCGAATAAATTGGCCAAAATACTATCCAATCTCCTTAAGCGATAATCGTTGTCGTAAGTATGCAGTAATAATTTAGCCATATTTACAGAGGTAACATTTTCTTGATAACGAGTTCTATCTGTTAAACTGAGTTTTGTTTGGGTCGGTAGGCGTACCTGTGAACCTCCTTTATAAAAAGGATGTGTATCAGTAAGATGGCAAAAGATAAAATTGTCACATTCCGAAAAAGCCTCTAAATGGTCAAACAAGCGCTCCATTGCTACATTACTATCTAAATGAGTATGATTAGCAATAATTCTATCTTGTCCTCTCGATATACCATTATATACACCCGTTGTATCGCCCATCACTGTGGTACAATAATAACCTAATCGTTTCATCTGTTCTGATAGAGTAATGTATTTTTTATTCAGATGCTCATAAATAGTCGCCCCTATCATCTGATTGTTCTGCGGATAAATTCCTGTTTCTATCGTCGCCAATGAAGGATAAGTATATTCAGATACAGAGTAATTGTTATCAAAAATGATTCCCTTTTGAAAAAATTGCATGATATGAGGAATAGAGCGATAATTTTCTTTCTTAATATGTCCCCAGCTCATGGCATCTACCAAAATATTTAAAACTAATTTTTTACGCTTAGGAGAGTGTTTTAGGACAATTGGCTGCCCAAAAGCCATTCTTCCAGCAGATGAAATCTTTGTCTTTTCACTCAAGCGAAAAAAAGAAAATTCTTCTTTGGGCAGAAAAAAGTTTATTTTTTCGTTACTGGAATTACAAAACTCAATTGCTTGATGTTTTTCTGTACCAGCTAATGGGATAACCACATCATTTTCATATACATCAACAATCACACTTTTACCTTCCTCAGCCTTCATCAAATCATACACTAAATCTGTACGAATAGAAATTATTCCCCCATCACCTTGTGCAAAAATACTTTCTCCCAACCTTGATAAAGCGTCAAAGAGATGGCCTCCATTATAAAAACCAACCCAAAATCTATCTCCTTTTATCTTATCATTGAATAAATATGTCCCATGATATATCTCTGCTTTATCCAATAAATTTTTCTTATGCAAATTGATTTTTTTATATATGGGAGCATGGATAGCAGTAGTTAGTACATTGCTAAATTGCGGATAACTTAAATCCATGATTTTAGTTACTTCTTGATTAGGTTTGAATTCCACCTTTGCTTTAGAATTCAAACAATAAGAAATATATAGACCATAATAAAAGGCAGCTTCATTATAATCATGTAATTTTTCATAAATCCGGCATAACATTAACAAAATTACCACCGACATCCGTCGTCTTTCAAAAATTGGTAAAGCTTTATTTAACGCCTCTTGATATTCACCTTTCTTATATAAAGATAAAACTAAGCAAAAATCAACTAATTCAGACTGTGGCATCCACTTTTGATACTCATGCAACAAATGAATGAATTCATCATCAATATCATCCTGCGTTAATTTTTCAGAAATATTGCTTGCCAAGACTCTGCCCATCGCTTGAAAAATAAAAAAATGGCAAAAACTGGCTAAATCTTCTTTTTCGCGTAAATCTTGCATAATTAAAGCATGATATAGATAATACTCCATGCTTTCTACTTTTCCCAAAATAAATTTATGGTCTTTTTTACAGAAGGGAACGGAGAAACATTCTTTAACTGGAAAAACCATAATGGGTATATCAGCATACGATTGCAATGTTCCAGGCATATAGGGAACTATCAACTGACAATTCGTATTGTATTGAGCTTCTAAGTTTGTAGCATTTGGTAAATAGAGGAGCTCTACAAGTAATTGAAAAATTTCAACATCCTCTCGCTGATTATAAGACCACATCAAAGCTACTACACCTTCGACATACAAATCTTCTTGAAATTGACTTTGACAAAGAATTAATAATGCCTTTCCCAAATAACTATACTGTTTTTACAAATAAAAATCATTTGCAAAGTATCTGTTCACATGAAAACGCTACTTTCCCTGCAGTTCTCTTTAGAACTTCTCTAATTTTCATTAAAGCACAGACTATATCTTCTCCCTATCTTTTTACAAGATTTAGGCGAAACCACTTCGGCCAACAATCACTTTTAGCCTACTTCCCTAATGAGGAATAGTCGTTGAACGTTCTCCTTTTTGGAGCTTCGTTGCTGATTGGCGATTTAATTCCGTGTTTAGGATTTGACCATGCACAATCCAGTCATTTTTTTCTACTTTCGTCACTATCACGTTTAAACATCTCTCAGTTTTGCGTTATAGTATGACTGGCTTTACGCTTTTCCAGCAATTCAATTTCTTAAATATATATTTTACGCACAAATTTCTCTATACGTTTACTAATAACAGAAAATCACATACTAATAATGACTAACTTGATTAATAAAAATATTTGTTGGCACTATCTTTATTATCTTTTTTTCTATCAATTTCATTTAAATAAGCTCGACAAAGTTCAATACAGTCTGTATATCTTTGCTGTATAAAATATTCTTGAACATATTTTTTATCCATAAACTCACACCTCTGCTGGATACCACTTGGCAATATTAAAATCCTTCGTATATGAAAGTGCTATCTGCCAAAACATTTCCCTTAAAACATCGTCATAAATTTCTTCATCATCATTGCCACGCCGATAGAGAGCCTGTTTACATCCATCTAGATTAATCGTACCATTATTTTTCGTAAAATCCTTTGTTTCTATACGATACTCGTAATCAGCTGTACGAATGCATAGTTTATAAGTTTGTCCAGGGAAAATGGAGTTACTAACTGTATAATCTCTACCGAGGCCGCCAAAGCAACGCGGTAAAATACCGTCTACTTTAATTGGAATGGCAAAGTCAACTAAATTAGCTAAGACTGGATAAATATCACTTGTATTAGTTAATTCCTCTACCAAGCCAACAGGATTAATTCCACTGCCTCTCATCATAAATGCTGCCCCATTTTGAAACTCACTTAGATAGTACAATTTATCAGAATATACACTAGTACCATGGTCAGAATAAAGATTTATAATGTATTCATCTTCATCATAATGTGTTTCAATATAATCGAATAATCCTGCCAAAATAGTGTCTAAACGATGCAGTCGATAATTATTATCTGTAACATTCAATTCTGTCTTTCCTAAATTAACGCTAGTATCACCATTGACACTAGATGTTCTATCTTCTAGCGATAATTTAGTCTGCGTAGGCATGGTAACCTGCATCTCTTTTTTATTAAACGGGTGAACATCAGTAATATGGCAAAAAACAAAATTATCACATTCAGCAAATGCCTCTAAATGGTCAATCAATCTTTTTACAGCCGTATTAGCATCCAACAAAATATGATTGGCAATAATCCGGTCGTACCCCCGTGAAACTCCATTATAAATACCTTCCGTATCACCCATGATAGTCGTACAATAATATCCTAACTTTTTCATCTGTTCAGAAATAGTTAAATGTTCAGGTGCTAACTCGGTATAATAACCATTATTGATAATTTGCGAATGGTGAGGCGCTAAACCAGTCTCAATAGTAGCCAGCGACGGATAAGTATATTCTGAAATAGAGAAATGATTGTTAAAGATAATGCCTTTAGAAAAAAAGCGAAAAATATTGGGCACATCTTTATAATTCCTAGTTTTTATCCATCCCCAACTCATCGCATCAAGAAGAAGATTTAAAACCAATTTTTTTCGTTTAGGACTATGCCCAAGACGAATCGGATATCCTACAGCTAGATTACAAGTGGCTTTTATTTTAGTTTTTTCAGCTATGCGAAAAAAACTAAATTCATTTTTTCCCAAATATACATGTGCTTTATGATGTTTATGGGAAAACTCCGCAATATCTTGTACTTCGCCATCCACATTAGTAAGTGGTAATATCAATGTTTCCCCTTGTTCAGGCTCGATTTCAATTTCTTTTTCTATACCAATAACTTTCATAAAATCATAAGTGAAATCAAAATTTCTGATTGTTTCCGCTTGATTATCACCTTGTGAAAATATTGTTTCAAATAATTTATAAACCGAGCCCATAGCACCATGCGGATAAAAACCGACAAAAAAATCGCGTGCCATTTTTCTATCATGATATAAATAATCTCCAGCATATGTATTGGCCGCATCTAAAAGTCCCTCTCGCTTTAAATTTATCTTACGATAAAATGGCGCATACATAATATTGACTAGCGAATTTTCCCCAGTTGCCTTGTTATTATTAAAAAAATCACTAATTTTCCTAGAAAAAGAAAATTGCATACTTTTGTTGATTTCCAAGTTATGGGAAATATATCTTGTATACCAAATTGCCGCCTCTGCAAAATCATTAAGAGCTTCATAAGTTTTGGCAATTTCATACATTAATTGTGGATTATACTGTCGTGCATTCTTGGATGTCAAAAAACAATCTAATGCGGTATTAAAATCTCGCTGGGCAAAATAATACCTCCCCAAAAAATAATTGGTTAGACCGACATCTTGACTGCACTGCCAAAATGCTTCAACTAACTTTATATAAAGTGGTGTATAGATATTTTTTTCTTGCATAGATACTATTTTTTTATATAAATCTGCACTCTCTTGTTCATGCCAATACCTATTATACTTTTCTACTACTTGGTCTCTATTCATACCAAGCAACAAAGCACTATAAAATTCAAACAAAAAGTTTTTATGCTCTCCCAAAAGAAATTTATCATTTTCTTTATCATAGATAACATTAAAGTTAGCTGTTAATTGAAATATTTCCAGTGGCAAATCTTTATATTCTGGCAAAGACAATTCAAAATGTTGTTTAAAATATTCTCTATTTTTTTCATAATTTTCCTGCCATCTATCCTGATAAGCAATTTGACATTTTGAAATCAAATTGTCTCTAATCTGTCCAACATGGTTAAGATTATATCTTTCCATCTCCGCTAATATTCTTGTCAAATGAACGCCCTGTATAGACGATAATTCTCTTGTCATATTATTTCCACTCACTAAAATTGCAACATAATTTATTTCATTTATCCCATTCTAAACTTATTATTGACATACTCCCAAGAATAAATTCGTGGGCTTTCAGACTAATTTTTTT
>JAHHSQ010000003.1 GCA_020025135.1 Pectinatus sp. | reverse complement strand
AAAGTGGATTATATCTTTGTTGAAAAATAGCTTTATTGTTTATAAGGTAATTTACATATGAAATAAAAAATGTTTTTAGATAAATATTTATCTAAGTGAGGGGATAAAATCGCAGATATTATATTTGAGGACTTTATATGCAATGCATTTAAAGGCGGGAGGTTCAGTTGGACATACGTCAGGAGTTATTAATGCCTTTGCTGAAAATAATGATATTACACTGGTGAGCAATGATATTTTGCCTGGTGTAAAACCAGCATGCATATTGATTTCACCTCGTCATTATAAAATACCAAATGCCTACCAAGAATTATTGTATAATTGGTATATTCGTTCGTCTGTACCTAAAAAGAAATATAATTTAATTTATCAGCGTTATTCAGCCTACTCTTTTTTAGGTGCTTATTTAGCTAAAAAATGGCATATACCTTTTGTCTTAGAATACAATTCTTCAGAACTATGGAAGATGAAACATTGGAACCAAAATGGCAAATTATGGAAAAAATTGTTAAAAAAAGTGTATTATCCGTTGATAGCAAGGCCATTGGTGCGTGCCATTGAGCGATATAACATAGATAGAGCTAGTAAAATAGTTGTTGTTTCTGATGTTTTAAAACAATTTCTATTAAAACAAGGAGTAGAATCTAGCAAGATTATAGTACAACCAAATGCAGTGGATACAGATAAATTTTCGCCTAATATTAAAGGAGATTCGATAAGAGAGTACTACGATATTGCACCAGAACAAAAGGTTTTGGGTTTTATTGGTACTTTTGGGGAATGGCATGGTGTACTAGTTTTAGCACGAGCTATTGTAGCTTTTTATGATAAACATCCAGAGGAAATAGGCCAAACACAGTTTCTGTTAATTGGAGATGGTATTTTATTGTCAGAAGTAAAGAATATTATCTCCGATTCAAAATATCAAGATAATGTAATTTTTACTGGTTTGATAGAGCAGGAAAAAGCGCCAGAATATTTAGCTGCTTGTGATATTTTGCTTTCTCCGCATGTCAACAATCCAGATAAAAGTACTTTTTTTGGTAGCCCGACGAAATTGTTTGAATATATGGCGATGGGAAAAGGGATTATTGCTTCAGCAGTGGGGCAAATTGCCGATATTTTAACGGATGGTGAAAATGCAATTCTTTTGCCTAGTGGAGATGTACAATTATTAGCCGAAAAGATGTTTTTTTTAGTCGAAAACGATAACTATCGCCAAAAAATAGGGAAAAATGCTAGACAGTTAGTGGAAGAAAAATATACTTGGCGTATATATAGAGATAATATTTTACAAAATGTTATAAAATTACAGGATAGATAATTGATACTAAACTTCATTTTTATAGTAAAAATGTTAGTATGTACAATGGTGATATGGGGATTTAATAGCCTTATTTGCTCAACAAAATACTTATAAATAATATATAAATATAGTGAGGATAAGTAAGAATGGGTGGTATATGCGGATTTATTAAATTGCAGTCTCGAACAACGTGTTTTAGTCAAGAATATTTAGAAGCTATAAATATGACGATGATAAAACGCGGTTCGGATAGTCAAAAGGTATGGTTAGATGAAAAAAATAGAGTTGGTCTGGGAAATTGTCGTTTAGCTATTCTTGATTTGTCTTCGAATGCGGAACAACCTATGACAAACCAAGATGGCAGTATTGTCTTAACTTTTAATGGTGAGATATATAACCATTTGGAACTGAGACAACGATTAATGAGAACAGGTAAGTACAATTGGAAAACTAATCATTCTGATACAGAAGTAATATTACATGCCTACGAAGAGTGGGGAGAAGCTTGTCTCCAGTATTTTCGTGGTATGTTTGCCTTTGCCCTTTGGGATGCCAACAAGGAAAAATTATGGTTGGTTCGCGATCGATTTGGCATTAAACCACTTTATTATATGGAAAAAAATGGTGTCCTTGTTTTTGCTTCTAGTGTCAAAGCTTTATTAAAAGTAATGACTAGAAAACCGAGCATAGATGAAAAATCTATTAGCGATTATCTTAGTTTTTTATGTACGCCAGCCGAAGATACGCTTTTTAAGGATATAAAAAAAGTGCGGCCAGCACATTATATGAATGTATTTTATGGCCACAGCAAGATAGAAAAAAAGAAATATTGGGATGTTTTGGATAATCTTCGGGACGATATTTACTATGCCGCTGAAGAAGAAATAGTGGAATTATTGCGAGATGAATTGCAATCGGTGATGAAGTTGTATGAAAGCTCTGATGTGCAAATTGGCGTATTTTTATCTGGAGGTGTCGATTCTTCTACTAATGCTGTATTATTTTCTCGAGATAGCTCTTACCCAGTACCTACGTTTAGCGTTGGTTATGATAAAAAATATACTGAGTGTAGTAGCGAACTAGAATATGCTCGTTTAGTTGCTCAACAAATAAAGGCAGCTCACCATGAATTTATCATAGATGAAGAAAAAACACTACAATATTTAAAAACATTGATAGCAGTGCAAGGAGAACCATTGGCAGACCCAGTCAGTATTCCTCTTTATTATATGAGTAAAATGGCTAAGGATAGTAAAGTTTCTGTATGTTATTGTGGCGAAGGCGCAGATGAAATTTTGGCTGGTTACGCCAATAAAAATGAGTATTTGACACAAACTCTTTCTGCTAAAATAAGGAAAGTGCCTTTTACTGGAATACTTTTAGCAAAGTGGTTAGAGCTTTCTGGAGAAAAATATCGCTTTCGATATGAATGCGTTCGGCGCGCTTTACATAAGATGCCAGCTTTTTGGAGTGGTCATGAGGGATTTTACTATCATGATAAGCGTATGATTATGTCAGATGACTACAATAATAAATATGACAATTATGATTCCTTTGAAAAAATTAAAGATACATATATGTTTTTTCAAAATCACGCCAAGGAAGTTTCACCTCGTAATTGGATGACGTATGCAGAACTAAATCATCGCCTACCAGAATTGATTTTGGCGCGCACGGATTTGATGACCATGGAAGCTGGTGTAGAATGTAGATTTCCGTTTTTAGACCATAAATTGGTAGAACTGTGTTTAAGTATACCGACTAAATTGAAAAATAAAAACCGTGTTCCTAAATATTTGCTTAAAGAGAGTATGCGAAATATAGTTCCTGAAGCGGTTTTAAATAGAAAAAAACAAGGGTTTGGTTTGCCAGTAAATGATTGGGTAAATTGTGAATTGGGTAAAATTATCGATGAAAAAATAGCCAAATTTGCTAATGTCAGTGGATATTTAAACAAAAATTATCTTAAAAATGATAAATACGGTATTGTGCAGTTAGGAAGAAAATGGATTTTGTATAATTTGGCGGCATGGTGGGAAAAGAATATCTATGAATGAAAAAAAGGTACTGATGGTTTGTAGCAATCCTTGGAATACCGCTTTTCGTGTCGGAGACCATCATTTAGCAGAACAATTTTTGGCAACTGGTTGGAAAGTCGGTTATATTTCTAGCCCTATTTCCCCATTACATATTTTGGGCTCAAATGATAAAGTGGAGTTACAGAAACGTTATGAATTATATTGTGACGGAGGATGGAAGCAAAAAAATTTTTGGACCTATGTTCCAGGTAGCTTGTTGACACCAGCTAATAAATGTTTTCTTTCTTCTTTGTGGTTATATCATCATTGGCAGTATTTCACGTATCCTAATATCATTAGGATGGTTCGCAATCAGGGATTTGCTAAGGTGGATTTATTGTATCTAGATACATTGTTACAACCATTTTGGTTAAACGAGATTGATTATCGTTACTCGGTCATGCGTATTGCAGATAAGAGTTCAGGTTTTGCTAATACTACTGTTAGTGCTTGTCGAATAGAGCGAGAGATAGCACAAAAGGTGGATTGCGTGTTATATACAGCCCGTGATTTAGAACAGTATGTACAGGGTTTACAACCAAAAAAGAAAATGTATTTTCCCAATGGCGTTAATTTTACTCATTTTTATCGTCGACCTGAAAATTATATTTTACCTAAAGAATATCAGAAAATTACTCGTCCCATCATATTATATGTTGGAGCTATGTATGAATGGTTTGATTATAATATTGTCAGATATGCTGCTCAATGTTTGCCAGATTATGCGTTTGTCTTTATTGGTTCACATGCTGGCGCACATGACAAGTTAGGAGATTTGCCCAATGTTTTCTTATTAGGGAAAAAAGAATATGAAGTTTTGCCCAATTATATGTATTATGCTGATGTTGGTATAATTCCATTTGATGTGCAAAATTATAGTGAATTAGTAAATGCGGTCAATCCACTTAAGTTATATGAATACTTGGCTTGTCAATTACCGGTAGTAGCTACTTCATGGCGAGAATTGCGCAATTTGCAAAGTCCAGCTTTTCTTTACAGAGATAGGGAAGAATTTGTTAGATTGTTGTCTGGAATCATCGATAAAATTATTGTGGTTGATAAAAAAGCGGGCGTAAAATATGCAGAAAAGCAGCAGTGGAGATTCAGGGCAAAACAAATTTTAGAAATGGTAGGATGATGTCATGGATATTAGCAGGGAACAGTATATTTTTCTTATTTTGGGTATAGTAGCACTGCCTTTTTATAATATACCTAATAAGGTTACACTATTCCCATTTACGAGTTTTGGACACTGTTTGTCGTTTTACTTCTTTGTCATAGGTTTTTTTGTATTTATTTGTCAAAATCATCGCCAAATGCAATTTCCTAAAGTTGGTTGGTTTTATTTTGGTATTTTATTAGCTTGGGAAACAGTTACCTCTATCATTGGCGGACTTACGTATCCTTTTTACTCACAATATAGTATAGCTGGACTTCACATTGTACAGAAATTTCCATTGCTTTTACAATTTGGGTTTGGTAGTAAACCTTGGGTTTATATTATCGCCAGTATTTTACCATATTGGCTAGAAACTTTATTCTTTATGATTCTTGCTTTCTGGTTATATAGTATGTTTTTTAATAACGAAGAGCATTTGATTGATATTTTATTGCGTGGAACGATAATTTGGTTGGTAGCATTTGGTATTCCAATAGGAATAGTAGAGATATTAAATATTTTACATTGGTCACCAGCTCATAATGTACTGACATATATAACACCATGGTTTTTTGACGTTGGTAAAAATAACAGTGAGTATCCGTTGCTTGTTTTGCCAAATCAGTTGCGTTTAATGTTTTTAGAGCCGTCTAATTTGGGCCATTATGGAGTGTATGTATTGCCACTTTTCTTTTTTTCTTATATGAAAGAAAGACGGTATTACCTTTTAGGGCTTTATTTCATCTATACTTTATTTATCTTTTTTTCACAATCTAGAACGGCATATGTGATTTTATTTGTATTCATTGGTACAACCTTATTTAATTTATGGTTTTGTAAGAAGTGGTGCACAGAGAAAAAAGCAATTTTGGCTTTGGTTTTAATTCCATTGCTCAGCTATTTGTCTTACATAAGTATAAATTGTATCAATCTATATGAAAATAATACTCTTGATAGAGTCAATACTAGTAATGTTATTTTACAAGATAGCGTGACGAATATAATAGCTGATGAAAACGCAACAGATAAAAAAACGATAGTAGCTGATAACAGATTGTTTCAGGTATATAGAGTCTATCAGTATATCTTTATTGACAAACTGAAACACAATTTATTGTCAGTTTCCCAACGCAATGCTCGAACAAATGGTAGCAGATTTCTTTTGATTGACACTGACTTTGATATAGGATTGCAATTTCCATTTTTTGGTACGGGCTATTATATGCAGGATATGTATATGTATGAGTGTTTAAAGAATAAACGCGAGCAATATAAAGACGGTAGTGATATATATGAAATTTTGAAAAAAATAGAGGAAGCTCCTACAGAAAAAAGTGTTAATATTGCAAAGGGGGCTTTCCCACAAGTTAATGAATATGCCGCTCGTTTTGTGATGCAGGGATTAGTTGGATTAATCATATTTTGTTTGCCGTATATTTATTTTGTGTGGAAATTTATAAAAAAGATAAGCCAAGCATCTAAATGGTCTACCGATAAAAATATCTACAATGATATGATGATTTGTAATATGCTAATTTGTTCTTTGTTTGATTTTATGTCTAATTCCTTTGGTGGTAATTATGTTATCATCTTAGTTTTAATCTTATCTTTAATCGCTATTTACGGTAGAGAAAAGGGAAATGTATGGAATTAAAATCATATTATAAAAAAGCGCGTAATAAGAAAAAAGGGGAAATTTTACAGGCTAGTTACCGATTTTTAGTTCGCCAAATAAAAATTTATCAAAAACGTAAAAGAGATAGGAAAGTCTTAACTTATTTAGCAGATGATTTAGCAATGCCAGCAAGATTAATTAATTATTCGTTGCCTCTTGCTGTTAAAGATTTTCCGACTGACAATATTTATTGTGAGTTAGCAGATTTGTATGTGGAACATTTTTTTGATCTATTGGGGTCTGGTTGGGTACAGGTTAGGCCTGATATGGATTGTTTAGGGCTGGATAATCATAAATATAAAAGTGCACCTGTAAATATATCTCTACAAAATAGTTGTAATCGGAAATATCAAAAAAAATTGGAGGATTTGCTAAATAAAGATTATTTGCCGATAGATTGGCAGTTGGATTTTAAATCGGGCTATAGATGGTCGGAAAATACTTGGTATATGGATATCAAATATGGAAATTTGTCTGGCGTAGATGTGAAAGTGCCATGGGAGTTAGCTAGGATGCAGCATCTTCCTGTATTGGCTTATGCCTATATCTTGGAAAAAAGTGCTAAAAGAGAGCGTTATAAAGTGGAATTTTGCCAAGAAATATTAGATTTTATTGCTCATAATCCGCCACGGTATGGTGTAAATTGGAGATGTACTATGGATGTGGGGATTCGTGTCTCTAACTGGTTAATAGCGTATGATATTTTTTGTGGACAAAATGAAAAGTTTTCCAGTGATTTTGAGGAGATTTTTGCTCAATCTGTCTATGCTCATGCTATGCATATCGTTGATAATTTAGAATATAGCCCCAAACTGCGTTCTAATCATTACCTTTCTGACATTGCTGGGTTGCTTTTTGCAAGTATGCACTTGTCTAGCACGCCACAGACAGATTGCTGGCTTGCATTTGCATTGCAAGAATTAGTTTCTGAAATGAAAAATGAATTCCATGTTGATGGTAGTAATTTTGAGGGGTCGACCAGTTATCATAGGCTTTCTACTGAGATAATTCTCTATGCAACGCTTTTTGCTTGTCAACTGAGCGAAGAGCGAAGGAAGAGCATTCAAAATTGTGATATTACCTTACATACAGTAAAACCAAAGCTACTTCCTTATCAAGAACAGGATTTTGATTTAACACGGGCAGAGCTTTTTCCAAATTGGTATTGGGAAAGATTGCAACGAGCTTTACAGTTTACTGTTGATTTACTCAAATGCGATGGTAGAATAGAGCAAATCGGCGATAATGATAGCGGCAGATTTTTCAAATTGGCGCCTTGTTATGAAGTATTGACTGTGAATGAAGCTAAATCACGCTATGTTAATTTAAAAGATTATTTATCTGTACCAAATGATGTATTTTATGATGAAGATATTTTAAATCATACCCATCTTAAAAATGTATTGGCAGTCTTACGCGAAGATAAATTTGTAAATACACCAGAAACTAAAATTATTCGTATTCTAATGGTTAAGTGTGGTAAGCCGATAAATCACATATCACCTATTGAAATTAATAACAAACCATATGATGGGGAAGAATGGAAACATTTACCGCATTTGCAATATGTTTTTTCAAGTCATGATGAGAAAGACCTCTTAGCTGGAATAGAGATAAAAGCGTACTTGGGAATGGGGTTATATATTTTTAAGGGAGATAATTTGTATATGCTTGTTCGTTGTGGCGAAGTTGGGCAAAATGGTAATGGTGGTCATTCTCATAATGACCAATTATCTATGACTTTAAATATTGCAGGGCGAGATATTATTAGTGACCCAGGAACTTATTTATATACTCCACTGCTAGAAAAACGCAATTTATTTCGTTCCACTAGAGCTCATTTTACTCCCCAAGATAGCATTGGTAGGGAGCAAAATAGCTGGTTAAATGCGTTTAGTATGTATCCAGAAAGGACACACGCGACTGTATTGTCATTGTCTAAAACTAGTATTTTTATGAGGCATTTGGGTTTTGGGTATCCAGTATATAGAAAAATTACAATCAAACGTAATTTTGTTATTGTTGATGATTATGGAGAGAATATATCTAAAAATAATTCGCTATCGATTGTTTCTAATGGATACGGGAAGATTTTGAATGATGTAAAGGCCTTGTGAGATAATGTTGATATCGTACAGATATTATTAAGCAATGAGAAATTGATATTATTTGACATGGAGAATATATGAGAAATATTAATGAAAGCCAACAAGGTGTTTATGAATATGGAGATAAAGTAGCAGCCAGAGAGATTTTTTCCAGATATGCATTTTTATTGCAACAAATTCCTGTTAGTAAAGATATAAGTATATTAGATATCGGTTGTTCTGCTGGAAATTTTGATTTAGAACTAAAAAACTTTTTTGGCAATAGGGCACATATTTATGGTATTGATTCTGTATCATCGGATAATTGGTTAGCACATAAAAATGAGATAAATTTTTATCAAATGTCGATAACCGATATTGAAAACAGCGATTTAAAAGGAAAAAAATTTGATTTGATTTTTATCAATCGAGTTGTACATCATTTAGTAGGTGATAATTATGTTCAAACACAAAAAAATATCGAAGAAACTTTTCGCATAATTAGTTCTATACTTTCACCGCAAGGTTATTTTTGTATTTTAGACCATTTTTACAATGGATTATTTTGGGATAATTCCACAAGTTACATAATATACAGTCTAACAGCATCAAAAAACAAATTTTTAGCTAAATTTATAAAGCGTTTTGGAGCAGAATCTGCTGGTGTTGGTGTATGTTTTTTATCGAGAAAAAAATGGTTGGCTAACATTAACAATAGTAATATGAATTTGGTGTTTGAAAAAAATAGTCCAGAAAGACAATTATCTCTTTTTAAAAAAATATTATTGTTAAATAAAAATTTTAGCTTAGACAATGTTCTAATTTGTCAAAAAAAATAAGCAATTTATAGCTAATTTATACAGATTTTTTGGATAATTTTGTTGTTTATCATAAAATTTATTAAAATTAGTTTATAGAATTATTTATTAGAGGCCAAGATGAAAATTATAATTTTAGCTGGAGGAGCGGGGAGCAGATTATTTCCATTATCTAATAAAGAGACTCCCAAACAGTTTTTAAAAATAAATAGCCCGAATACTTTGTTACAAAATACTGTGCTACGTTTTTTGAACCTGGTTTCAGGACGAGATATCATTGTTGTTACCAATAATAAGTATGAAGCTATGGTGCAAAAAGATTTAGAAGAGATAGATTGCCAAAGCGCGCATGTCATTTTGGAGCCGTGTAAGAGAAATACGGCCTCAGCAATTGCACTAGCCATGCAGTATTGTCGAGATGTACTGTCTTGTTCGGAGGATGAGGTGATGTTTGTGTCTCCTTCGGACCACATTATTGAACCACAAGTTGTTTTTATGCGGGCTTTGGTCAAGGCACTAGAGGTTGCGCAAAAAAATAAAATGGTCCTCTTTGGCATTAATATTGATAGACCGGAAACTGGTTTTGGTTATATTGAAATCGGACCTAATTTTGAAGATTGCTATCATATTCAATCCTTTAAAGAAAAACCAGATTTTGCCACTGCCAAGCAATATATGAACAGCAAGCGCTATTTTTGGAATTCTGGTATGTTTGCTTTTTCAGTTGGAATGTATCGGCAAGAATTAGCGACATATTGTCCCAACATTTTTAATAATTTGGGTACATCGTACCAAGAAACATTACAAAATTTTTCATTGATGCCAGATATTTCTATTGATTATGCCATTATGGAAAAGTCGCATGAATCAGTCCTTTTACCCCTAAATGTTTATTGGAGTGATATTGGTTCTTGGGATGCAGTATACTCTATTTTAGATAAGGATAGTGGGGGTAATGCTGTGTTAGGTGAGGTAAAATTATTAGATGCACATGACAATTTGTGCTTTGCTGATGATAAGAAACTTATCGCGGCCGGTGTGGAAGATTTGCGCATTATTGTGCATGACAAATATGTTGTTGTTTTGAAAAAAGGATATTCTCAATGTTTAAAAGAGCTCTTGTAATCTTATCATTGAATAATTTAAAAGAACGCCTCCACAATAAAGTGGGGGCGTTCTTTTTGGCGTTTATCAGGAAGGTAGTTGGTCATAAGCAAGAATTCGCTGCAATTTTTGGAGAATCACCTTTTTGCGATGGGCGATAGCTTGTTGGCTGACGGCGTATTTTATGGCAATTTCTTTTTGGGTTAACCCGCGAAAAAAATAGTCGTATACGATGGATTGCTCCGT
Organism: Pectinatus sp.; assembly: GCA_020025135.1. Lineage (GTDB taxonomy): Bacteria > Bacillota > Negativicutes > Selenomonadales > Selenomonadaceae > JAHHSQ01. The sequence continues at coordinate 55,012 of JAHHSQ010000003.1, read as the reverse complement.
TGGAGAAAGTGTCTGAAGAGCATGCTTTAAATCTAAGTTGTGAATGATGGCATCTTCAGAAAATGATGTATCTCGTATGGTCTCATGAAGAGAAAGCGAATTATTGTCGTTTTTCTTGTTAGCATCTAGTGATTGTACTGGAGAAACATCTTTCGTATACTGGCGAAAAAGAGTGTTGATTTTGTTTCGGATATGTGATTGGGCATAACCAATAAAAGGAATTCCACGTTTGGCATTAAAGCGCTGACTGGCTTCATAAAGTCCGATAATTGCTTCGTTGTAGGCAGCCTCAATCAGTTCAGGTGTAAAACCACGCATGGCTTCTTTCCAAAGTAATCTTTCGTATTGTTTTAACAGAGCAGAAAAGTTTTTGCGCTGGTACATATAAATCCTCCTTAAATAAAAATATATTTTAGTGGTTAAAATTTATCCTAATTTAAAAATAGAGAAAATTCTGAAAAATACAAAGGGAATTTGTATTTTTGACCTAAAATTTCTAATTTAATAAATAGAATATAAATTTTAAATTCGAAGGAGGCTAAATTATGCAAGCGTGGTTAACTTCTGTATCTGATGTGGCTTTTCCTATTTTGGTAACAATGTTTTTATTAGTGCGTATTGAAAGCAAATTGACATCATTAGAGGCGGCTATTAGAAATTTGGCGCAGAGCATTGATAGGAAAAAAATTGAAATTTAATATTTGTATTTTGCCTAGTATTTAGCTATATAGGGGTGAAAGGAGGCGAACAAAGAATGAGAAATGAACAGAAAACCAAATTAATTCTCAAGGTCAAAATCGGTTCGGAAAATGGCAAAGAGATTTTCCGCAATCGCATGCTTAATCACATCAATGCAGCTTTAACTGATGAAGTGATTCAAAGTGTCGGCATGGAAATTGCAGGATTACAAAAGCACGAATGTTTGCAAGTACTACGTCAGGATATTGCCATTTTAACTAATGAGTGATATTTATTTAGGAAAGGAGAAAAAAGATGTCCGATATCAGTAAAAGTTTAGAGCTAGTTTTTAAGTTGGTCAACGGAAAAACGCATACTTTGACCTTACTAGACCCCTTGGAAGGATTGACAAAAGAGGATTTAGAAAATGTCATTGACAATGTTATTAAACATAAGTTTTTCCAAAAAAATGGCAGTTTAGTAGAAGGTTTTGAAAAAGCATATATTAAAAGTATCGAGAAAAAAACATTGTAATAAATAAGGAGGTCGGCTTTTGCCGACCTCCTTATTTATTTTAGCGTAAGTATTACTATATTTTAAAGTATAAAGACATAGGATTAGTTGTTAATAATTTCAACATGACAATTATTAAGTGCGCAGATTTTTGGCGAGTAAAAGGATGCCATGATAGCATAATTTGTAGAAATCATTTTGGTCAAAAATGACTCTTGCACACAACATGGCGCGTCGTTGTTTTTTGGAAAGATGGGTGAAAGGATAGACTCCTAGGACATAGATAAAAAATTCCGAGCGAAACAGATTTTGGTCTTTGACGGGAGTATTTGGAAAAAATTTCTGGATAGCGGTATTGAAAATGTCAAAAACGATGGCGGAATCTTTTTTAAAGGCAATCAATTTTTCCAAGGAACAATTATTTTCAATTGCCGTCAAATGAATAGAAAATAGGCGTAACATTTTCTCTCTTTTGACCATACTTTCCGTCAACATTTTACAAAAATCCTCTTTGCTAAGTTGTTCATGTGTGGCGATAAATTTGGCAACTTCATCGTGCCAATCGTGATATTCTCGTTGCAGGAGGGCGAGGAAAATTTCCTCTTTGGTTTTAAAATAATTGTAGATGGAAGGGCGAGTGAAGGACGTTAATTCCGCTATGGCTTTGATATTGACGCTTTCAAAATTGGAACGGGCATACAATTCGTCGCAAGCATTGATGATTTCTTCTCGTCTAGAATTGAACTGCTCGGTTGTGCGAGCTCTTTGAAAAGCCATATAAACACCTCGATAGATATGATTTCTCTATTATATTTCATTTGATGAAATTATTCCAGTCAAAGCGGAGATTATTGCCGATAAATTTCCCCGCTTTAATAGAAAATAAATACTGATAGAGAGAAATTATAATTTTTTTTTGCTATAATAAAGTTAAATTTAAATTGAGGGGGAAGTTTTGTGCAAAAGTTATTGACGAGAGCGGAAGCGTGGGAACTTCTTAACGAATATACCAAGACAGAGGCCCTTTTACATCATGCTTTAGCGGTAGAGGGCGTAATGAGGCATTTTGCCCGTTTAGCTGGTGAAGATGAAGAATTGTGGGGCAATGCCGGATTACTGCACGATTTGGATTATGAGATGTATCCAGATGAACACTGTAAAAAGGTAGTAGCTATTTTACAAGAAAAAAATGTAGATGAAAAGTTTATTCGAGCTATTTGCAGTCATGGATACGGTACATGTACGGATATTGAGCCAGTTAGTCAGCTAGAGAAAACTCTGTACACCATAGATGAGTTAACAGGTCTTATTAATGCTACTTGTTTGGTTCGTCCTTCTAAAAGTGTTTTAGATTTAGAAGTTAAGTCGGTCAAGAAAAAGATGAAACAGCGTAGTTTTGCTGAAGGCGTTGATAGAGATATCATCAAAAAAGGGTGTGTTATGTTGGGAGCAGATTTGGGTGATATTATTAGAGAAACCATCGCTGGTATGAGAGATGTTTCCGATGATATCGGTTTAACAGGCGATGTTTCAGCAGTAACACAATAATCATTAGTAGAGAATAATAATACAGAAAAAGTAGTATATAGAAGTATAATAAGCAATACATTCTCAAGGGAATAGATTGTCAGATTTTCGGCATTTATGGGACTGGTCCTATCGTTTCCTACGGTTATTAGCGATAATGTCCTACCTACCAATCTTGTAATTTATTAGTTGGTTTGTTATAATAAGTGTAAAGACATCTGGGGAAAATAATGCATATATATGCACTGTTTTTCTTGGATTGTGGGAGAGATTTCGTAGCATAGCTATAGGGTCTCTATTATAAAATTTCAAAAAGTTGAGGTGCGATTATGGAAAGCTTTAAATTTGGAAAAATTTTAGTTTACACCGAAAATGACGGCTCTGAAGCAAAGCAACAGCGTCTGTTACAATTCGATGACCAAATCCGCGAAATGACTGATTTCGAAGTAATTTACACTACTTGTTTAGATGAAACTCTAACCATGTTCATGAACAACCAAGATATCGTAACGATATTCATGGAATACTGCCCTGAACATAAGGAAAAAGTAGCAGAAGTTTTAAAGAAAATCAGACATAGAAATAAATATATGCCTGTAATTGCTTTTAGCACAAAACAGGGTTTCAATACACTCTCCGATGTTGAATTCACCGAATTCACCGATTTCACTTTCCTCTATGAAGATGATATCGAATTCTTAGTAGGCAGATTAGTAAGCCATGCTGAAACCTATATCGACAAATTGGAAGCTCCGTTCTTAAAAGCTCTCATTAAATATGTTGATTCTTATAAATATCCTTGGCATACACCAGGACACATGGGTGGTGCTGCTTTCAGAAAGAACCCTCCAGGACAGTTCTTCTATGATTTCTTAGGCCCGAACGTATTCCGTGCTGACCTTTCTATCTCTGTTCCTGACCTCGGTTCTCTTCTCGACCATTCTGGCCCTATCGCTGATTCTGAAAAATACTCCGCTCGCGTATTCGGTGCTGACCAGACCTATTATGTATTGAATGGTACCAGCTCCGTTAACCAGATTATCTGGAAAGGCAGAGTTATTAAAGACGAATTAGCTCTCGTAGACAGAAACTGCCATAAATCCTTGAACTATGCAATGGTTGTCAGCCAAGCAATTCCTACCTACATGGTTCCTAGAAGAAACGGTTTAGGCATCATCGGTCCTGTTCATTTGACAGAATTCACCGCTGAATCCATTAAAAACCGCGTTGCTCAGAATCCATTGGTTCCAGCTGATAAGAAAAACAACAGAGTTAAGATGTCTGCTTTGACCAACTCCACTTATGATGGTCTCTGCTACAATGTTAACCGCATTAAAGACAGCTTAGTAAACAATGTTGATAACATGCATTTCGATGAAGCATGGTACGCATATGCTAGATTCAACCCAATCTACAGAGAACACTATGCTATGACCGAAGATACTCCGGAAACAAAAGAACATCCACCAATCTTCGCAAGTCATTCTACACATAAATTAATGGCTGCTTTCTCTCAAGCATCCATGCTCCATGTTAAGAACGGCACCAAAGTAAAAGTTGACCCAGAAATCTTCAACGAAGCATATATGATGTACGGTTCTACTTCTCCACAGTATAACATGATTGCTTCTTTGGATGTTACCTCCAGCATGATGGATTTCAACGGTAAAGAACTTATCAATGATACCATCGTTGAAGCTGTTGAACTCAGAAAACGCATTATGCAGATTCATCATCAGGAAGTTGAAAAAGGCGGCTGGTTCTTCTCCGTATGGCAACCTACTACCACAACTTATGAAGGTAAGAAAGTTGACTTTGCAGATGCTCCTACCGAATTCTTGGCAGAAGACCAGAATACTTGGATTTTGAAGAAGGAAGATAACTGGCATGGTTTCGCTGATATCGAAGATGACTATGTAATGTTAGACCCAATCAAAATCACTGTAAAAATGCCTGGTATTACTGTTGACGGACAGTTGGAAGAAAATGGTATTCCAGCAGCTATTGTTTCTAACTTCTTGCAGAACTACGGCGTAGTACCAGAAAAGACTGACTATTATTCCTTCTTACTCCTCAACTCCATGGGTACAACAAAAGGTAAGCAGAACGCTTTGATTTCTGGCTTGAGCCACTTCAAGAAACTCTACGACCAGAATGCTCCTGTAACCGAAGTATTCCCTTGCTTAGCTGAATACGAATGCTATGCTGGTGTTGGCTTGAAAGACCATTGCCAAGCAATGCACGAATACATTAAAAATACCCATATGCTCGAATTAATGAGTAAAGCATTTAGCGTTATTCCTACACCTAAATACAGTCCTTCTGATGCTTCTAGAATGGTATTCCAGGAAAAAGTGGAAAAAGTTACCATTGACGAAATGAAGAACAGAATTGCAGCTGTCATGATAGTTCCGTATCCTCCAGGAATTCCTATGATGATGGGTGGCGAAATCATCGACAAGAAGAGCGAATCCATCGTTGAATACTTGCTCGCTAGAGAAACATTCGAAGATAAATTCCCTGGCTACTACGGCGATATCCATGGCGTAGAAGTTAAAGTTATCGATGGCAAGAGAAGATTTGTTACCTTAGTATTGAAAGAAGACTAATTTTTCGGCTCTGTTTTAAGATAATTATAGAGTTCCCCTCCTTCGGGAGGGGAGCTTTTTTTGTTTCTTGGGAATGGGTAAGAACAGTTAAAGTAAAATTATAAATTTTTATAGATTATTGGCAACGGAAATTGAATAGTTAACCTCAAACATTAAAGCGGATAAACAAAAAATCCTGCATATTTTTCATGCAGGATTTTTTGGAAATTTTTATTAGAGTCGTTTGCGAGAGATAATTTTACGCATACGGCGGATATTTTTGATGTAAGTGTCGTGGTGTCTCATCGCTAGACAGATGTAGAGAAGGTCGGAAATGGCAATATGAATGAGGCGGGAGGCTACGGATTCTGAGCGGTAATGTACTTCGCGCCCCATGCCGATAAGAGAAATATCCGCTAATTTAGTCAAAGGTGAACGGGCATGACTGGTGATGGCGATAACATTAGCGCCATTTTTCTTGGCTACATCGACGGCCTCGAGAAGTTCTATTGTAGAGCCGGTGTGTGAAACAGCAATGACCACGTCCCCTTCTTTGAGAAAAGAGGCGGACGTGCATTGTTGATGCGCGTCAGAATAGGCTTGCACTGGGATACCAAAGCGGATAAAGCGAGTTTCGATATCATAACAAACTGTGGCAGAGTTGCCGAAGCCATAGGCAGCTACGCGATTAGCTTTATCTAAAAGGGAAACGGCTTTATCCACATCAGAAAAATCGAGTAGACTGAGGGTATCTTTGAGTCCATCACTGATATTGCTAAATATTTTGCTGGCGATGGTGATGGAGTTGTCATCTTTTTCAATATCTTCATAGATGCCTTCATCGCCAAATTGTGTTTCTCTAGCAAGGGCGATTTTAAAATCTTGCAAGCCATTAAATCCCAATTTCTTGCAAAAGCGAGAAACCGTAATTTCAGAACTACCAGTATGAACAGCAATTTCGGAAATTGTCAAATTCATGAAAACATCTAAGTTTGTGCAAATGTATTCTGCAATACGCCTTTCTGACTTTGTCAAATCTTTATAAGAACTGCGTAAGATAGGAATTTTTTGCATCATTTCTTGTATACATTCCATTTTGCCAAATCTGTGCCAGTTGAGGGCACAATCCTTCCTTTCTGTAAATATCTTGTAAATGGCACGAAAAAATAATCGGTGTCCTTTCTTTACATAGAAAAAACAAAAATAGCCTAAATTGTGCTTAACCGCCTCTCAAAATGAGAGACGGTTAGTATTAAACAAATAATGATATGGTGAGTACGCCTAAAAGTCCCATTACAGAAATAATGGTTTCTAAGCAACACCACGTTTTAATAGTATCTTTAATGGTCAAACCAAAAAATTCTTTGAAGAGCCAGAAGCCAGGGTCATTGGGGGGGCTGACAATTAAGCTCCCCGCACCGGTAGCGAGCACCATGAGTTGTGGGTCAGCACCAGTGATGGAAATGAGAGGGGCAACTATGCCACCAGCTGTGAGGGCCGCTACGGTAGCAGAACCGCAAGCGATGCGAATTACAGCGGCAATGAGCCAAGCGAGGAAGAGTGGCGAGAGGGCAGAGTGTTCTACCATTTTACCGATGTACATGCCAACGCCACTGTCGATAAGGATTTGTTTTAAAGCACCGCCGGCACCAACGATGAGAAGAATCATGGCGATGGCGACAATGCCACTTTCCACGGTTTTCATAATTTCTGGCATGGTTTTACCGCGACTGATACCAAAGGTGTAGAAGGCGATAAAGATGGAGATGGTAAGAGCAATATTAGGATTGCCCAGAAAATTAAGGACATTTAAAAGTGAGCCTTTGGGCAAAGTCATCTTACCGATAGCATCAGCTGCCATCAAGATGACCGGAACTAGAGCGGTGAAGACGCTGATGCCAAAACTTGGCATCTCTTCTTCTTTAAAAATCTTTGGTGTATATAAACCATCTGGAACATGAGCCTTGATATTGCGAACTAAGTTATAAAAAAGCGGTCCAGCAACAATGGCGGTAGGAATAGCGATAATGAGGCCATATAAGAGAGTAGTGCCGATATCGGCTTTGTAAATGATAGCAATAGCAGTTGGTCCAGGGTGAGGTGGTAAAAATCCGTGGGTTACTGATAATGCGGCTGCCATTGGAATACCAACTTCTAAGAGAGGAATGCCCGCAGAAGAAGCAATGGTAAAAATAAGGGGAATCAAGAGGACAAAACCGATTTCATAGAAGAGGGCGATACCAACTACTACGCCGGTTAAACAAACGGCCCATTTGACCTTTTCTTTGCCGAAGAGGTTAATCATGGTGGTAGCAATGCGTTGGGCACCGCCACTTTCGGCCATTAATTTGCCGAGGATAGCACCAAAAGAAAGGATGATGGCGAGTCCACCGAGGGTGCCACCTAAACCCTTTGTGATAGTTGGAATTAATTTGACGATAGGTAACCCCTCTGCATAACCGACTAAGCCAGCTACTAAGAGTAGAGAAATAAAGCTGTTTAATTTTACTTTGATAATTAAGAAGAACAGGATGAAAATCCCACAAGCGAGGATTATTAAAGGCATTGGGAAAATTCCCCTTTCAATTTATTATATTTTTCTGTGTTGCCAAATATGGTGAAACTTACCAGTTTTGTCGGTGCGGGCAAAGGTATGAGCCCCAAAATAGTCGCGCTGTGCTTCGATGAGATTAGCTCCCATCCATTTACTGCTGGCGATATTCAGATAACCAATGGCATTAAGTAATGCTGGAACTGGTAAATCGTAGTCGATAGCAGTTTTTACACACAATTGCAGGTCTTGCTTATTCGCATTGACTTGTTTTAAGAAGAATTGGGTAAAGAGCAAATTGGCAGCGGTTTTTTCGGCTGCGTAGGCATTGGTGATATCGTTGAGGAACCGAGCTTGAATGATACAACCACCGCGGAAAATGGAGGCAATTTCACCCAAATCTAAATGCCATTCGTATTTAGTAGAAGCTGCCTTATAGAGAGAAAAGCCTTGTGCATAGGCGACAATTTTTCCCACATAGAGACTTTTTCTGACGCTTTCAATAAAATCATCTTTTACTTGCGGGTGGACAGCTGTTTTGGAAATTAGTTTACTGCCAGATTGACGTTCAGTGAGGAAATTAGACATAAATCTGGCGTTACAAGCGGCGGTGATGAGTGATACATCGATGCCTTCGTTTAACGCTTCAATACCTGTCCATTTACCGGTCCCTTTTTGGCTAGAAAGGTCGAGTATGTGGTCGATTAAATCAGTACCGTCGACATCTTTATCTGCCAAGATATCAGCAGTGATGCCGAGCAAATAGCTGTGGAGTTCGCCTTTGTTCCAATCGACAAATATATCGGAAATCTCTTTATTGCTCAATCCAGCTACCTCTTTTAAGAGTAGGTAGGTTTCAGCTAGCAGTTGCATATCAGCGTATTCGATGCCGTTATGGACCATTTTAACGAAATGACCTGCTCCGTCTGTGCCGATATAGTGACAACATGGTTCACCCTCTGCTTTCGCAGCAATGCTTTCTAGAATGTCTTGTATCTGAGGGTAGATTTCTTTTTTTCCGCCGGGCATGATGGCTGGACCTTTTCTAGCTCCTTCTTCACCGCCAGAGATGCCGACACCGAAGTAGTGAATACCTTTCGCTTCTAATTCGGCACTGCGTTTAATTGTGTCTTGGAAGAAAGAATTGCCACCGTCGAGAATGATGTCTCCGGTAGATAATAAAGGCAATAATTGACCAATGACAGCATCGACAGCTTGTCCTGCCTTTATCATCAACATTATTTTGCGCGGTTTTTCAAGAGCGTTAACAAATTCTTCTAGATTGTAGAAGGCGTGCATATTGGCATGTGGATATTTTTTGAACACTTCTTCAGTTACGGAAGCAGTGCGGTTGTAGCAGGCAACCTGAAAGTCATGGTCGGCCATATTGAGGGCGAGATTATGCCCCATTACGCCCATGCCGATGATACCTATATTCATAATTATCTCCTCGAGGTATGTTTATTTGTGATTTTTAATCAAGTTTTTGTTGAAATTGATAGATAGAAGCAAATTCTCCTTCAAGTTTTTCGTAGAGACTGCTAAAGATGGCATAGAGTGCATCGTAAGTAGCAGCGTTTTCTTGATTAGGCAAGAAAATTTGCTTTGGCAGACTAAATTTTTTCATTTCGCCAATATTTTTGATGAGGCCAGAGGCGAGAAAGCCGAGTGCAGCAGCGCCAAATGCTGCTCCTTCATTATTATTGGTGAGTACTAGGTCGTGTTTTAAAATATCGGCGAGCATTTGTACCCAGAGCGGTGATTTGGTGAAAGAACCGCTGATGCGAATGTCATTTATATTGCCGAAATCCTGTAAAATGCGAAAGACACTGTTTAGACTGTAACAGATACCTTCCATGCTGGCACGAATCATATGCGCCAAATCGTGGTTTAAAGAAAGACCGAAGAACATGCCCCGCAATTCGGAATTCCAATAGGGAGCGCGCTCACCAGTGAGAAATGGTAACATTATTAAACCATCTGAACCAGGGCGGATGTATTTAGCCTTTAAGGTCATTAAATCGTATGGGTCAACGGCCAAGTCTTCTAAGCGGCTGGCATTGTAGTGGCAGACCTTATCGCGCAACCAGCGTAAAATCATGCCTCCGTTATTGATAGCACCGCCTACTACCCAGATATCTTCTGTTAAATTGTAGCACCAGGTGCGTCTTTTTTTGTCGATAAGGGGCTCTGGAGTGAGCATGCGCATGGCGCCACTGGTGCCAATTGTAGCACTAAGCTGACCATGCTCTACAGCGCCTATGCCGATATTGACTAGCACGCCGTCTGTGGCACCAATGACTACTGGTAAATATATCGGCAGGTGCAGTTCTTCGGCTTGTTTAGCACTGAGGTGTCCCTGATAGGTGGTGGGGACGATGGGAGGAAGATAAGATTTCTTGACACCGGCAAAGGCGAGAATTTCTTCATCCCAAGAGCGGGTGTGAACGTTGTAGAACCCACTTGTACTGGCGGTAGAATGGTCGATACACCATTCATCAGTGAATTTTTGGAAGAGGTAGTCCTTTAAAGAACCGATGTATTTCATCTGTTCAAATGTATCGGGACGATTTTCCTTTAACCACAATAATTTGGCTAGTGGATAGCAAGCGTGGATAGGACAACAGGTTTTTTCGTAAAAGTTTTGAGAGAGCACTTCATCTTGACGCAATTTTTTGGCGATATCTGCACTACGACTATCGGCCCAAGTTTGCATGTACATGATGGGTTTTTTGTCTTTGTCGAGACCAGCAAAACTATGCATGACGGTACTAAAGGCAATGCCGAGCACTTCAATATTTTTATAGTAGAGAATGCGAACAGCTTCTTTGATGACTTTTTTTACCGTCTTATATATTTCGCGTGGGTCTTGTTCAGCCCAACTTGGATGGGGGGTCAAAAGTGGATAAAAACCCTCTGCATAGGCTTGGCGTTTTCCTTCGGTATCGTAGGCGATGGCACGGACACCAGTGGTGCCGACATCGACGCCAATCCATACGGCGATTTTGCTATTTTTTGACATCTATTTAAACACTCCATTCTGGAAGCATGATAATTCCGTGCCTATCATAATATCATAGTTTGAATTTTTATGCAATTGCTAAAACATTTTTAAAAAAATCTTCTGCTAGAAGTATAACATTAAAAGGCAGGAATGGTTTTATCGGTTTAATATATGGCAGATTTCAGGAAAAATGTTATAATATAGGTATATTTTGTCTGACTGAGATAGCCGTAGGTTTAGAGATGTCAGATGAGAGTTTCTTGGTAATTTTTATGTGAAGGGGTGAAAATATAAAGGTAAGCTTATTTTTGAGAAATAAAACAACGATAAGCTACCTATCACTGTCCGTTTGAAAATAAATATTTCACCACATATTGATTGTTAATTGAATAATGTCATGCCGAGGAGATAGTATAGCTTGCCAGTAATTGGCAGGCCTATTTTATCAGGACAGAGAAAATTTTCAGTGATTTTAGATATCAAAGGCAATAGGAGGGGGAAAAAATCCTTAGCAATAGAGAATGTGACCATGTAAATTGGCAAAAAAAAATTTGCCTTTGTCAATTAGAGGTAGAGGCTGGTCAACCACAAAGAAATTTAGAGCAGATGCTCCATTACATAGAGAAGGCCAAGCAAACTAATTATGAGGCGATTGTCTTTTCAGAATTAGTAATACCAGGGTATTTTATCGGTGACTTATGGAAGAGCGAATCCTTCGTAAGAGAGTGCGAAAGGTGTAACGAGGAAGTAATTGCTGCTAGCGAAGGTCTAACCATTATTTTTGGCAGTGTTGCCGTAGATAGGAAAAAACGCAATCGTGATGGCAGTGTGCGTAAATACAATGCTTTTTTTGTGGCACGTGATGGTAAGTTGATTGCCCCGAAAAATTTCCCTTATCCCTTTAGCGTAAAAACATTACTACCTAATTATAGTGAGTTCTCTGATAGCCGTTATTTTTTTAGTATGGAAATGCTTGCCTTGGAATTAGGTCAATCAATGGAAGAATTATTACAGCCATTGACTATTCCTTTGGGAAAAAGAAATTTGCATTGCGCTTGTCTTTTGTGTGAAGATGGTTGGGATGATAACTACGGTTATTCACCGTTACAAATTATTGCCAGCCACGGTAATTTAGACTGTATCTTTAATATCTCAGCTTCTCCTTATACAGAGAAAAAAGATGTTCAGCGCCGGCGTATTTTTTCGCGCCATGCTCTAAGGCATGCTGTGCCTCTTTTTTATGTCAATAATATTGGTCTACAAAATATTGGCAAAACAATGTACACTTTTGATGGTGCTAGTGCCGTTTATGGTGCAGACGGTAATATATTGTTGCAGGCACCAAATTATGAGTCAGGATTATTTTCCTTAGGCGAGGCGAAGATAGAACCATTGCTGTCCCCAGAAGCACATATTTATCAGACCCTTACTTATGGAATTAAAACTTTTTTGCAACAAATCCGTCTGAAGAAAATTGTCATTGGTATATCGGGCGGAATTGATTCCGCTGTGGCGGCAGCCTTGTATGCACAAGTGGTGGGAAGCGATAATCTTTTTTTGGTCAATATGCCGAGCCGGTATAATAGTCAAACAACGCGCAATTTAGCGATGCAGTTGGCAGAAAATTTAAATTGTTTTTATTTGACCTTGCCGATTGAAAAGGCTGTACAAAATACTGTGCAAGAATTGCGTCAGGTGGAAATCCGTCGACCTCAGCAAAGTGCAAGTCAATATTTACAAATTTCTGGATTACAGATAGAAAATATTCAGGCAAGAGACCGTTCTTCACGCCTACTAGCTGGTGTGGCCGCAGCGGTAGGAGGCGTTTTTACGTGTAATGCTAATAAAACAGAAATGTCTGTGGGGTATTCAACTCTGTATGGTGATTTGTCTGGTTTTTTAGCTGCTTTAGCTGATTTATGGAAATATCAAGTATATGCACTGGGGCGTTATTTAAATGAGCAGGTTTATGGGCGGATGGTGATACCAGAGGCCATTTTTTCTTTGCCACCGAGTGCGGAACTTTCAGCTGCTCAAGATGTTGAGGCGGGGAAAGGCGACCCTATACATTATGATTATCACGATTATCTTTTCCGTAGTTTTGTAGCAAGGACAGAGCAGGCCACGCCGGAAGATATTTTGCTTTGGTACAGGGAAAATTGTTTAGAAGCGAAAATAGGCTGTGCTCAAGGCTTGGTAAAAAGGTATTTTCCGACAGACCAAGCGTTTGTCGAAGATTTAGAACGTTGGTGGAATCTCTTTAGCGGTATAGCGGTAGCGAAAAGGTTACAAGCTCCACCGGTATTAGCCGTGAGCGACACGGCGTACGGTTTTGATTGGCGAGAATCACAAAATAGGCCGTTTTATTCTCAAGAATATTATCGCTTGAGAAGAGAATTATTGAAATGATAAGGCGAACTTTTACTCCATGTAAATTGTAAAATTTTATTGCGAATGAGGGATGAAATGCGTATTATTAGTGGTACAGCCCGTGGCAGTAAGCTAAAGGCCCCGAAGGGTTTGACGACTAGGCCCACTGCAGATAGGATTAAAGAGTCACTATTTAATATTCTGCAACCGCACCTATCCGATAAGATAGTTTTGGATTTATTTGCTGGTAGCGGGGCTTTAGGTCTCGAGGCCTTGAGTCGTGGTGCCCAAAAGGCTTATTTTATTGACAGAGATAGAGACAGTTTATTGGCTGTAAAATCAAATATCGAGCATACGCATCAGCAAGAGAAAGCAGTTGTTTGCGCTGGCGATGTCTTCCAACAGTTGGGTGTTTTGAAGAGAAAGCAAGTAAAATGCGATTTGATTTTTTCTGACCCACCTTATCATAAAGGTTTGACCGAGCAGATTTTGTTGTATTTGACTGAGCATGATTTAATTAATGTAGGCGGTTTTCTCGTTTTGGAAATGGGGCAAGATGAAAAATTGCCAGAAATATCTCATCTTTGGGAGATTTGGCGTAGCCGCAATTATGGAAAAACTACGGTTATCCATATTTTGCAGAGAAGGGAAGAAGAAAAAAATGAAAGTGCTGTTTCCGGGCAGTTTTGACCCCGTGACATTAGGCCATTTAGATATTATCGAACGCGCAGCTAAGTGGGCAGATGAACTGGTAGTGGCTGTTTTTCACAATGTGCGCAAGAAACCTTTTTTTACTTGGCAAGAGCGTCAGTATTTTTTGAAGGAAGCGACGAAAAGTTTTTCCAATGTGTGCATTGATGTTTCAGAAGGTCTTTTGAGCGAATATATTCGGCAAAATAAAATAGATGTCGTCGTGCGCGGTATTCGCAATCAAAATGATTTTATTAATTCGGCAAAATATGGTATATATAATTTGAGATATAAATTGCCTATTTAGTAAGCATATAGAGAAATTTGTATGTAGTCATAGCTACGAGCTATGCCACAAAGAAATCGAATTGCTGGAATACCGTAAAGCCAGTTGAGCAATAGCGCAGAAGTGAAAAAAAACAAGCGATAAGGCAGCGAAAGCAGAAAAAATTAACTGGATGGAATATGGTTAAATCCTAAGTTTATGTAAATCGGCAACCAGCAGGAAAGCTCTTAATAGGAGAATCTTCAACGACTATTCCTCGTGAGGGAAGTACGCACGAGCGTGCGGAAGTGGTTTCGCCTAACCCCCGTTTGGGTATGGAAAAGATATAGTCTGTGCTTTGGTGAAAACTGAAGAAGTTTGTGAGAACTGCATTCAAAGTAGCGATTGGGTGTGAACAATATTTCTAAACTGTCAATATGTATTGGATTGGCAGAGGAATTTCAGATATGAAGAAACGCAAGAATTATTGCTGAAAAAGGTGCTTCCCTCTGTGGAAGTAATGTATTTGAGAACTCGTCATGAGTATTCTTATCTCAGTTCTTCGGTAGTGCGAGAAGTTATGCAGTTTGGCGGAGAGTTAGAAGGATTAGTACCGGATAGTGTTTTAAAATTCATGGTGAATAAGAAAGGTGAGAGCGATGTCCGTAGATAAATTACTTGATGATTTGGAGAGTTTAGTTATTGGGGCGAAGAGACTGCCATTTACTAGTAATTGTATTATTTCAGAACAAGATTTGATGCAGGCTATTAATAGTTTGCGCCGCGAATTGCCAAAGACAATTGCTAACGCTAGGGAGATTTTGCAAGAGAAAGAAGAAATTTTGGAAGAAGCCAAGAAAAAGGCTGATGATATAGTTGTTCAAGCTAAAGACTATGCTTTTAAAGTAGCCGGCGAAGATGAAATTGTCGCTAGTGCTCGTCAAAAAGCGAAAGAGGTTTCCGATACAGCGATGGAAAATATTAAGGCTCAAGAGGCGGGTTTTCAGCAATACAGTGGTGAGGTTTGCGATTATTTACTCACACACTTAAATGAAGTGTCTAAATATGTGATTGGCCTAAATCAAGATATTGAAAAAATAACACAGGATATTCATCAAGTTAAACAGGATTTGCAACAACCTGCTATCAGTAAAACAGCAGAAGAAGAAATGCAGGATGTTTCTGATAAAAATACAAAGTGATTTGTTAATAGATATTATTTGAAAGGAAAGTGTTATGATAAAGTTATCGCCAGCAATATTGCAATCCGTTGCTAAGCCAGCACGTTATATGGGCGGAGAAATGAATTCTGTACAGAAAGACCATGCCAAAATGGATTGCACGATTGCGCTTTCGATGCCAGATGTTTACGACGTCGGCATGTCCAATTTAGGTTTGAAAATTTTATATGAAGTGGTAAATCGCTTACCTAATGCCGTGGCAGAACGCGTTTATACGCCGTGGCCAGATATGGAAGCGAAGATGAAAGAACACCATATACCACTTTATGCTTTGGAATCAAAAGAGCCGATTAGGAGTTTTGATTTTTTGGGATTTTCTCTGCAATATGAATTATGTTATACCAATTTGCTCAATATGTTACATTTAGCAGACATCCCTTTTTACACTAAAGATAGAACTTTGGCGGACCCTTTTGTCATGGCTGGTGGGCCGTGCGTTTACAATGTAGAACCGATTGCCGATTTTATTGATTTCTTTATGATTGGGGAAGCAGAAGAACTATTTCCCGAATTGGTGCATGCTTACGTGGTCTGGAAACAGGAAATGCCTAATGGCAGGAGGGAAAGCTTTTTAAAGCGCATCAGCCAGTTGGATGGAATTTATGTACCTTCTTTCTATGAGCCAGAGTACGATGCCGAGGGAAACTTTAGCTGTTTGAAATTACTCGAAGAAAGTGCTCCTTCCCAGATAAAAAAACGCATTATCAAGGATATGAATTCCATTCCGACGATTGAAAAACCAGTGATACCCTATATTGAAATTGTTCATGACCGCTTGATGTTGGAGTTATTCCGTGGTTGTAGCAGGGGTTGTCGCTTTTGTCAGGCTGGTATTACCTATCGTCCTGTTCGAGAAAGGACAGAAGCGGATTTGTTAACACTTGCCGAAAAAATGATTGTAGCGACTGGGTATGATGAGATGTCTTTGACTTCGCTGAGTTCTGCCGATTACTCTTGTTTGGCACCGTTGATAGATGATTTATTGGAAAAATATAAGGGCAAGAAAATGAGTTTTTCTTTGCCATCTTTGCGTATTGATAGTTTTTCCATTGATATTGCTCATAAACTACAGGTGATGCGCAAGAGCGGGTTGACCTTTGCGCCGGAAGCGGGAACACAGCGTTTGCGCGATGTCATCAACAAAGGAGTTACAGAAGAAGATTTATTTAAGGCCTGTTCTGCCGCTTTTTCTCAGGGGTGGAAGAGTGTCAAATTGTATTTTATGATGGGACTGCCGACTGAAACAGATGAAGATATTATCGGCATTGCTAAATTGGGAGAGCGCGTCGTAAAACTGTATCAGGAAGTGACGGGACGCAGAGATGTAAGTGTGACGGTCAGTGTTTCCTGTTTTGTACCGAAACCTTTTACCGCTTTTCAGTGGTTCCCCCAAAATCCTAAGGCAGAATTTGAACGCAAACAGCTCCTTTTGAAAAAATCAATCACTAATCGTGCTGTTAAATTCCATTATCATGATGCGTCTACCAGTATTTTGGAAGGTATTATTTCACGTGGTGATAGACGATTAGCTCCGGTTATTTTAAAAGCGTATCAAGAGGGAGCTAAGTTTGATGGTTGGTCAGAATTTTTCCAGCCAGATATTTGGGAAAAGGCTTTTCAGGAATGTGGCATAGACCCAGATTATTACAATTATCGCGAACGCACCCTAGCTGAAGCATTGCCATGGGAGCATACGACACCTGGTGTGAGCAAAAATTTCCTTTGGCGCGAATATGAAAAAGCTTTGGCCG
This sequence comes from Pectinatus sp., assembly GCA_020025135.1. Classification (GTDB taxonomy): domain Bacteria; phylum Bacillota; class Negativicutes; order Selenomonadales; family Selenomonadaceae; genus JAHHSQ01. The sequence goes on along the minus strand of JAHHSQ010000003.1, from coordinate 37,834 downwards.
AAAAATTGACGAAAGATTGTCGTCGTGGGGCTTGTACTGGTTGTGGCATTTGTCCTAATTTGAAGGCGGAAATTATTGACGGAAGGGGAGAACATCTTGGTAATTCGTTTAGCCTTAACTAAAGAAGACCCTGTTCGTTATATTGCTCACTTAGACTATGCAAAGGCTATCCAGCTGGCGATACGCCGCGCAGGACTGCCAGCTGCTTATTCGAGTGGCTTTAATCCGCACATGAAATTGTCTTTTGCTAGTGCTTTACCTCTGGGGACGACGGCAAGTGTAGAATATGCCGATTTAGAATTGACCGAGGATTGGTTAGTTTCTAAAGTAGTAGACGCTTTGCAAAATAATTTACCGCGCGGGATACAGGTAAAAGCAGCCAAAGAAATTGTGGATAAAGTTCCATCGATGAGTGCAATAATTGATACGGCGATATATACACTCACGGAAGACGAACCACTTTTGGATGTAGCTAGTGTACAAAAAGCGTTAGCCTTGTTTAATAGCGATAGGGAAATAGTGTATTGTCGTGTTCGACCGGTCAAGAATAAGAAACGCCGTCCTGGTAGGGGTAGGGAACAGACAACTAGCAAGGAATTGTTGGTTCATAATTATCTTAAAGAACCGTTAATTTATAATGAAAATAAACAGCGATTCTATCTTGTCTTGAAACAGTCCCCGCAAGGCGGAATAAAACCACTTGAGGTTTTGACGGCTTTGCGCGATAAGTATTTACCACAATTAGATATTGACAATTTATTGGTCAATCGAGAAGCTATTTTAGCTAATGGTTTAGATTTATTGGCTGTTTTGGTAAACTGATTAGCTTTGCTTGGGGATAATGGTGTTGATAAGATAGAAAAAAGGCGAGCAGAAATGCTCGCCTTTTCTTTTAGTCAATTTTATTTTTTTATCCAGCGTTTTATCAGTGAAAAAAACTTTTCCAGTTTTTAAACCAATCTTTCCAAGTTTTTTCTTCTTTATGCATATTGCTAGCGGTCATAGTTTTAGAAAACTGTTCTAATAATTTCTTTTGCTCATCAGACAGATTTTGTGGGGTAAAGATTTTTAATCTGACTAACTGGTCGCCTTTGCCACGGCCATGTAAACGCTGAATACCACGGCCAGATAAACGCAAGATTGCTCCTGGTTGGACACCAGCCGGAATAGTCATATCTACTTCTCCTTCGAGTGTCGGTACGTCTATTTTATCGCCAAGGGCGGCTTGGATGAAAGAAATTGGCACTTCGCAAATGACATTAGCACCGTCCCTTTGGAAGAATTTATGTGGTTTTACGGAGATGTAGACATATAAATCGCCATAGCCACCACCTAATTGACCCGCTTGCCCAGCACCGCTAACGCGGATGCGAGAGCCGTTATCTACACCAGCAGGAATTTTTACCCTTATCTTGCTCTTGGCATCTACCGTGCCTTTGCCGTGACAAGTATGACAAGGATTTTTAATTATTTTGCCCGTTCCACCACAGCGGTCGCAGACGCTCTGTTGCATCATCTGTCCCAAGATGGTGTTGTGGACCTCTTTGATTTGCCCCGTACCATGACATTTTGGACATGTTTCAGAAGAAGTTCCAGGTTCAGCACCACTGCCATGACAGGTTGCACATTCTTCTTTGCGTGGAATGGTCAGTTCTATTTCCTTGCCAAAGGCTGCTTCTTCAAAGGTGATACTTATATCATAGCGCAAATCACTGCCTCGTCTAGGGCCTCTTGCTTTGCGAGTTGCACCACCGCCGAAGAAGGATTCGAAGATGTCTTCGCCGTTGAAACCACCGAAGCCACCGCTGCTAAATCCACCAAAATCACCGAAGCCACCAAAACCTCCGAACCCACCAGCACCAGCACCAGCTCCACCACCTGCACCGAAAGCAGCATGGCCAAATTGGTCATACTGAGCTCTCTTTTTCGCATCGGAAAGCACTTCATAAGCTTCTGTTACTTCTTTAAATTTTTCTTCCGCTGCTTTGGGGTTATCTTTATTTAGGTCAGGGTGATATTTGCGAGCTAAGGTGCGATAAGCCTTTTTTATTTCCTTATCAGTAGCTCCCTTGGATACACCCAAGACTTCATAATAATCTCTTTTTTCGCTCACTTTATTCCACCTTAATCAAGTTATTAATATATAATCCATCCTTCTTATAGAAGGATGGATTACTATTATAACATTTATTTTTTATCTTTGTCAGCAGGTTCGTATTCGGCATCGATAATATCGTCGCTATTACCTTCAGAACTTTGCTGGCCTTCTGGAGAGCCTTGTTGCGATTGCTGTGCTTGTTGCTGAGCTTCTCCAGCTTGTTTATAAGCAGCTGCACTCAATTCGTAAAGTGGTTTTTGCAATTCTTCAGAAGCTTTTTTGATGGCATCTGTATCGTTAGACTTGAGTGCTTCTTTTAAGGCATCGCTAGCTGTTTTAATTTTTTCTACCAAACCAGCATCTGCTTTGTCGCCTAAGTCTTTAACAGTTTTTTCTGCCTGATAAACGAGACTTTCTGCCTGATTTTTTACTTCTACTTCTTTTTTGCGTTTTTTATCTTCAGCTGCGTGAGCTTCTGCTTCTTTGACCATGCGGTCGATATCAGCCTTGCTCATACCACTGTCAGACTGAATGGTGATTTTTTGTTCTTTGCCAGTGCCGAGGTCTTTCGCTGCAACATTGACAATGCCGTTAGCATCGATGCTGAAAGTAACTTCGATTTTTGGCACTCCTCTTGGAGCTGGTGGAATATCGGATAATTCAAAACGGCCAAGGCTCTTGTTATCGGCAGCCATTTCACGTTCGCCTTGCAAGACATTGATATCAACGGCTGGTTGATTGTCGGCAGCTGTCGAGAAAATCTGGCTCTTGGAGGTAGGAATGGTTGTATTTCTTTCGATAATCTTGGTGCAAACGCCGCCCAATGTTTCAATTCCCAAGGAAAGTGGGGTAACATCCAACAAGAGAACGTCTTTGACGTCGCCTGCTAAGATACCGCCTTGGATGGCAGCACCGATGGAAACGCATTCATCAGGATTAACACCACGATTAGGTTCTTTATGCAATTCTTTTTTGATGATTTCTTGTACGGCTGGGATACGAGTAGAACCACCGACGAGAATGATTTTATCTATATCGTTGACTGTTAAATCAGCATCAGCCATAGCTTGTCTAGTCGGCTGAATGGTAGCTTCAACCAAGTCAGCAGTCAATTCATTAAACTTTGCTCTGCTCAAGGTGAGGTCTAAGTGAACCGGACCGTTAGCATCAGCAGTGATAAACGGTAAGTTAATGTTAGTAGAAGTCATGCTAGACAATTCAATTTTTGCTTTTTCAGCAGCTTCAATTAAGCGCTGTGCACTCATCTTATCTTTAGAGAGGTCAATGCCGTGTTGTTGTTTAAATTCAGCAACCATCCAATCCATGACGCGTTTGTTGAAGTCATCGCCACCCAAGTGGGTATTACCATTGGTAGCTTTTACTTCGAAGACGCCATCGCCAAGTTCAAGGATGGAAACGTCGAATGTACCACCGCCAAGGTCAAAGACCAAGATTGTTTCGTCCTGGTCTTTAGCGAGACCGTAAGCGAGGGCAGCTGCTGTCGGTTCGTTGATGATACGCAATACTTCTAAGCCAGCAATTTTACCAGCATCTTTAGTTGCCTGGCGTTGACTGTCATTGAAATAAGCTGGTACTGTGATGACGGCCTGAGTAACTGTTTCCCCGAGATATGCTTCGGCATCAGCTTTCAATTTTTGTAAAATCATGGCAGAAATTTCTGGCGGAGTATAAGCTTTGCCATCTATAGATACGGTGTAATTTGCTTCGCCCATATGTCTTTTGATAGAAGCGATAGTTCTATCTGGATTAGAAACGGCCTGACGTTTTGCCAACTGACCAACTAATCTTTCACCGTCTTTCGTGAAACCAACTACGGAAGGAGTTAAACGGCTACCTTCTGGATTTGTAATAACTGTAGGTTCTCCACCTTCCATTACAGAAACGACGGAGTTTGTTGTGCCTAAATCTATACCAATAATTTTTCCCATATATATTCCTCCTTAGAGTAAACTCTAATGTATTTATATTTGAAGCGAAGGCCCATAAGACCATTCGCGGTGTGTTTCTGCTAACTTCCAAGAAGTGCTGAGCTAGTTAGAAACGACTTTCACCATAGAAGGGCGAATAACTTTGTCTTTGACCATGTAACCTTTTTGTAATTCTTCTTCTATGTAATCATCTTCTTTGCTGGAATCTTCAACCCTAATCACTGCCTGATGGAAGTTGGGGTCGAATTTCTTGCCGGAAGTTTCAATCACTTGTAGGCCGTGTTTTTTTAGTTGTTCGACCAGTTGATTGAATATCATTTGGACGCCCTCTTTCATCGCTTGACCGTCGCCAGCCTCAGCGAGCAGAGCTCTTTCAAAGTTATCTACAACTGGCAACAAGCCCTTGATAAATTCTTGGACGACGATGTTGGAAAGTTCTGCTTTTTCCTGATTGCTACGACGGCGGAAATTGGCAAAGTCAGCCTGCAAGCGTTGCAAACGAGCTTCTAAATCAGTTACTTTTGTTCTTTCCTTGTCTAGTTCATCGCGTAATTGTTTTTCAGTAGCGGAATAAGTTTTTTCTTGTTCGCTATTTTCAGTGTCATTTATGTTGTCTTGTCCTGTGTCTGTATGGACTGTTTCCGTATCCATTGCTTCTGGATTACGAACGTCATCATTTTCTGTGTTTATCATATTTACCTCATTGTATATTTATTTTAATTTGTCAATAGAACGATAGCTTTGGAGATGTTTTTTAAGAAAGCACATCCACTAAGAGAGGAACTTTTTCAACATTTCCATCATATTGCCATTGATAAAATTCAAGATGGCAATAACCTTAGCGTATTCCATGCGCGTAGGGCCGAGTACGGCAAGTGTTCCCAGCCGCTCTGTGCCGAGATGATAGGTAACGCGAATTACACTGCAATCGCGAATGGTATCGTATTTATTTTCAGCGCCAATCGTGATGTTGGTAGATTCATTTTCTTTAACATTTGACCTATCAGTGAGTATTTCTTTTAAAACGGCTTTCTCTTCTAGCATTTGCAAGATATCGCGAATCTTATTTACATCTTGGAACTCTGGTTGCTCCATGAAACGAGCAGTGCCATCGGTGTAAATATCGCTACCACTTTGTTCACTATCGACTTGACTAAAAATATCGAGAATCTTCTGCAGAGCGGCGCTGTTAATAGCGCGCTCTTTGGTATATTTTAAAGTAGAATCATTAATCAGTTGTAGACTCTTACCAGAAAAAATATCGTTTATCACAGCACCGACATTTTGAAAATCTTGTAAGGTAGTGCCATTGGGCAGTTTGATAATTTTATTTTCGATATATCCAGCTTCGCTCATCACGGCGATGACGATGTGTTCGCTATCTAGCTGGGCAAAACGCACACACCGGAAAATCATATCGCTCAAGCGTGGCGTAATAACAAAGGAGATGTTATTGGTCAGGTGAGAGATGATTTTGGCCGTTTCGCTGAAGACATTTTCCAGTCGAAGAACTCTTTCTAAGTACCAATTCTCTATCAATGATTTTTCTTGCGCTGTCAGCTTGGCTGGCTTGAGCAAATCATCGACATAGAAGCGGTACCCTTTCGAAGAAGGAATGCGACCAGAAGAAGTGTGCAAATGTTCTATATAACCCAGACTTTCCAAATCGGACATTTCGTTTCTAATAGTAGCTGAACTGATGCCCAAATTATATTTCTTGGCGATAGTACGCGAGCCAATAGGTTCGGCCGTACAAATATAGTCGCGAATGATGGCTAACAATATTTCTTTTTTTCTCTTATCCATATCACCGCCCCCTCAAGGGGTTCAATTTTGTTAGCACTCTTAACTGATGAGTGCTAACCACTACTAAGAATATACAACCATTTTTCGGTATTGTCAAGATTTTTATAAAAAAAGATAATGCCATCTTACAGGCATTACCTTTTTTTAGAGAGTCAATATTTTAATCTAATACATTTATACATAATAAGGTTAGAAGTGTTTTATACCATTAATGAAATTAATCGAGTAATTTTCCTAAATCTTCAATGATACCTTGCGATAAGGATTGTAATCTAGCTAAATTATCTAATATCACTGGATAATCTCCGCTGTGGTGAGCATCAATCAGTTTATGGGCACAACTGTGGAATTCTTGGTGTAACTGGGAAATATCTTGGAAGGCGGGATTACTGGAATAATTATTATTATTTTGAGAGAGCCATTTCCCTAGGTAGCAGTTTGTAGCGCTCGTCATCGTTTCAGAAGATGGTTGGATATTGTCTAAAAGAATGTTGTATATTTTCCAGCGTTCAATAATATGCTCTGTGATACACAAATTAACGGCATCTCTGCTAGATAATGAGGTGCTTTTTTCGATGAGATTATTGCGTTGCATTAGAACGTCTTGAATGACATTGAAAATTTCTTCCGTGGATGAACAGATATCGTTGGTAACTTTTTGGGTTATATCATTGATGTCGCGAACATTACTAGCAATGGTATCCATGGTTTCTTTTTGTTCTTGGCTGGCATTGGAGATGGCATTCATGTCATCTAAGGTTACCTGCAAATTTTCGTTCATGGTTTTAGAGGCCTCAGAAACCGTTTGGATGAGGGATTTGCTGTCATCGATTACTTGAGTGGTATTATTGATATTTTCCAGTAATTCGTGGACGCCACTTTGTAATTTTTCGATAGTGGAAAGAATATCTTCGACAGATGATTTGGTATTTTCAGAGAGATTTCTCACCTCTTCGGCTACGACAGCAAAACCTTTGCCATATTCACCAGCTCTGGCAGCTTCAATAGCGGCATTGAGGGCCAGCAAATTTGTTTGTTCTGCTACTTTTTTTATCATATCGACGATATTACTGATGTGATTAGTGGTATCATTGATGCCAGTGACTTTTTCATTGATAACAGTGAAGTGCTGAAATGATGTTTCCATGGAATTAATCATCTTATCGGAGGCAGAAACATTGTTTTTTACTGCTTCTAAGACAATATTGGTATGTTCTTTAGAGCCAGTTACTTTGTCATTTACCTCAGTCATCGCAGTGTGCATGGTCGTGCTGTTGCCACTTAATACTTCGATGCGTTTGTTAGCGGCAATGCTCATTTTCTTGGCATCTAAGGCGGCAATTTCTATTTTTCCTAGGCACAACTGTCTGACGATATTGTCCATGATAGCCAAATCGGATTTGGGCGAAGGAGCACTAGTGGTAACTTTTACCGCTGGCAGTGCCTGTAATAGTTTCTGTAAACTTACTCGAACATCTGCGGGCAAGTATTCGGGAACACGTTTCGTAGAAATCATCGTCTCGATGGCACGCAGAAGGTCTTGTTTGTTGACACTCGAATCATTAGTATTAGTTTCTTTTTTACTGCCAAACCAGCTCATAAATCAATCACTCCCAGAGAAAATATATTGATAATTCAAAAATACCATTAGATGAAAATATTGAATAAACAAACGGTGGTTATATAATCGTATTTGGGGTGGAAAAACCTATTTTATTTCACTTTATGTTAGGAAAACTTATTATTTTTTAAATATAATAACACTAATAGATAACTTGACAATATTGGTTTATTTATGGCTATAATGTCCATTACCATTTTAGCATATTCAATAAAAGATTGCTATTAATCGAAAACTGTTTTTATTTTTATGCGCTTAAGCAACTGATGGAGTAAATATATAGATACAAGAGCTGTATATTAGAGAAGATTTTTGAATAAACGGGTCAATATATTAGCGATTTGGTGCGAAAAAATTGCTTTTTTAACTGGGCTATGTTAGTATATCCACAAGATACTGGGTTTTTCAGTCGCATATTAGAGCGTTGCGGACTAAAAACTGGTACATATTTTATTAAATGTACAGGTGACATATGTTAGAAAATACATATAAGTTTTTACAAGCAGATTTAGAAAATTTAACGAAATTGATTCAAGATAATACCAGCTCGGAAGTGCCGGCAATTACAAAATTGACTGATAATATATTGACGGCTGGAGGAAAGCGGTTGCGCCCCATTCTATTCCTATTGGCTTCCTATGGAAATCTAGAAAAAAAGGAAGTCCTCGGACGTGTACCAATGGCGGCAGCTTTGGAGTTGCTCCACACGGCAACTTTACTACATGATGATGTATTAGATGAAGCGGAATATCGGCGTGGCGTGCAAACTGTCAATGCTATGGGCAACAATCAGTTGGCAATTTTGGGCGGAGATTTTCTCTTTGCTCGTGCCTTTGCTGTTGTGGCACAGGAAAAAGATTATCCGCGAGAAATAATCCCCATTTTAGTACAACTGCTCACTGATTTGAGTGAAGGAGAGATTAACCAAAACGCCTCCCTGTATCGAATTCGGTCTTTTAGAGAGTATTATGCTGCTATTTATCAAAAGACGGGAAGTTTTTTGTCGGCTGCTTGCCGAATTGGCGCAATCATGGCAGGAATGACGAGCAAAGAACAGGGAAAATTCTCTGATTTTGGTAAATATTTAGGTATGTCCTTTCAAATTACTGATGATTTATTGGATATCTTAGGGGACGAAGAGCAAACTGGCAAGCCGTGTGGCAGTGATTTGCGAGCCGGTGTTATCACGATGCCGTTTTTGTATGCCATTACCAGAAAAGAACCTGAACAGGGAGAATTGAAGATGTTGCTCGAAAGTGGACCTCTATCTGGTAAAGACTTGACGCGTGCCATCGACTTGATGAAAAAACTAGGTGGAATTGAATATGCTCAGAAAAAAGCGGAACAGTATTGGAAAAAATCACAATTTCTCTTGCCGAAGCAGATTCCAGAAGAAGTGCTCACTTGTTTTGAAGAGGTATTGGCTTTTTTGGCCGAGAGAAAGGCTTAATTTGTTAATAGAGAGGCAAGGCTTTTCCTGCTTATAATGATAAATAGGTAGTTTAATTTCATAAGTGTGTCATCTAATTCCCACGAATTTATTCGTGGGATATTCTATAATACAGTCAATTTATAGATAGGCCGGAGGTTTTATTATAATCTATTCTTGGGGAAAATTGGCAAAATTGATTGAAAATGACGAGGTGGTAGAGGTGGCCTTTTATGATTTGCGTGAATTTATTAAATTATTAGAAGAAAGAGATTTATTGTGGCGGATTTCGACACCTGTAGATTGTAATTTGGAAATTACGGAAATAACCAATCGAATTTGTAAAGCTGGACCTAAGAAAAATAAAGCTTTGCTCTTTGAAAATGTACGTGGTTATGATGTGCCGGTGCTCATAAATGCTTTTGGTTCCAAAGAGCGAATGGCTTTGGCACTGGGCACTGATGATATAGAGAAAAAGGCCGATGAATTGCGAGAAATATTACGTTTGCCATCTATTTCTCTCAGAACAAAGGGAGATTTATTGCACCTCATCCCCTTGGCGAAGCGAATGATAAACTTCCCCAAGTATGTAAAAAAAGCACCTTGTCAGGAAGTTGTGTTGACAGATGAGGCTTCTTTAGATAAATTTCCGATACTTACTTGTTGGCCAGAAGACGGAGGACCATTTATTACGTTGCCTTTGGTTTTTACGCGCAATCCGCAAAATGGTAAACGCAATGTCGGAATGTACAGGTTGCAGAAATATGATTCTAAGACGACTGGTATGCATTGGCATTTGCACAAAAATGGGGCGGAAAATTATCGTTTGCACAGAGAAATGGGGTTAGACCGTTTAGAAGTAGCAGTGGCGATTGGTACAGACCCCGTTTTGACCTATGCAGCCACAGCTCCATTACCGAAAGATATCGATGAGATGGTATTTGCCGGTTATTTACGGCAGAAATCAGTAGAACTGGTGAAGTGCAAGACGGTAGATGTTGAGGTGCCAGCGACGAGTGAAATTGTCTTAGAAGGATATGTCAAAATAGATGAATTGCGGCGTGAAGGACCTTTTGGTGACCACACTGGTTATTACTCCTTGGCAGATGATTATCCAGTCTTTCATATTACGGCGATTACACATCGCCATAATCCTATCTATGCAGCAACTATTGTCGGTAAACCACCGATGGAAGATTGCTATATTGCACAGGCTACAGAGCGCTTGTTTTTGCCGTTTTTACAACAGTTATTTCCAGAGATTGTCGATATTCATTGCCCGTTAGAGGGTGTCTTTCACAATTGTATGATGCTTTCTATCAAAAAATCCTATCCCCAACAGGCCAAAAAGATTATGCACGCCATTTGGGGAATGGGACAAGCAATGTTCACGAAAATGCTCATCGTCGTTGATGCGCATGTTGATGTTCAAGATGAACATGAAGTGTGGTGGCGTGTTTTTAATAATATCGATGCTCGGCGGGACGTCGTTTTGGTGGATGGCCCTTTAGATGTCTTAGACCACGCCTCACCGATGGCGAATTGGGGCACCAAGATGGGGATAGATGCCACTAAGAAATGGCCGGAGGAAGGGCAGAAAAGGACTTGGCCTAACGAAATAGTGATGAGCCGAGAAATTCAAGAATTAGTAGACAAAAAATGGGGTGAATTTCCTTTTGCTAAATAAAATAAAGGCTCATCTCGATAATATTGCTTTGGCGCACAGCATTTTTGCTTTGCCTTTTGCCTATATGGGAGCATTTTTAGCGTGCAAGGGAATTCCACCTCTGAAGACCCTAATTTTTATCACCTTGGTGATGGTTTCAGCACGTAGTATTGCCTTAATTTTAGATAATCTCATCGATTTGCGCTATGATAAACAGCAAAAACGTTTGGCTCATCGCCCTTTGGTGCGGGGAATTATTAAGCCTATTGAATTATACGTCTTAATTGCCTTCTTTTTTAGCGTATTTTTTTACTCGGTAGTGCATTTACCAAGGTTGTGTCTATATCTGTCACCACTAGCATTGGCTATTTTGTGGCTTTATCCCTATACTAAGCGATTTACTTTTCTTTGCCACTATGTCTTGGGAATAGCCTTGGCGATGGCACCGATTGGTGGATATATGGCAGTGACGGGGCGGATATCCTTTCCTAGTCTTGTTTTGGGCACGGGAGTTTGTTTTTGGATTGGCACTTTTGATTGAGCATGGCGCGTAGCGGCGCTTTTATCAGTCCGTGTATTTAGAAATGAGTATACGAAATTAGAAAAAATCTAATGTTAACTGTCTTAATTGCTGGAAACCCCTAAAGATGACTGAACCACAGTATCACTGAAATAGTCGATATGCAGGTGGCGAAAGCAGAAAAAATCAGTCATATGGCAGATGGTTAAATCCTAAATGTTTGGAAATGGGCAATCAGCAGCCAAACCTCGTAGTGGAGGAAGGTTCAACGACTATTCCAATATGGAAGTACCCAATAAGTGATTGATTGGGGATATGGACAGACCTGAGCGGGTTGGGCCGCAGGATAAGAGATAGTCTGTGCTTTAGTGAAAGCTAAAGAAGTTTTGGAAGAAACTGCGCGGAAGGTAGCGTTTCTGCGTGAACAATTTAGCACATAGTAATGTGCTTATTCAGGCCATATATGGTAGCCAAGATGAAGAATTTGACCGTGCACATGGCTTACATTCCCTAGCCACGCTTTTAGGGCGCGAGCGGGTTTTTAAAGTAGTTCCTTTTTTACACGCTTTTAGCATTATTTGTTTTGTTTTAGTGGGCTTCATGTATACTCTGCGCCCAATTTATTATGTGGGAATACTATTGGCAGCTGGAGTGCTATTTTACCAGTACTCTATCGTTTCGGTTCACGATTACAGTAGACTAAATGGCGCTTATTTTTTGCGCAATGGTTTAGTTTCTATTGCTATCTTTATTTTTACTTTACTTAGTTTATAATAGTGGAAAATTCTGAAAATATCTTAGAATATAATTAAAATTTATGTTATTATATAAATAATGTTTGATACAATTCAAAGAAAGGTGGGAAGCTGTTCATCATCTTTGCACTGGGTGTCTACATTGGCAAGAAGACATTAAAGGCAATTATAGAAAATTGCTAGGTGCTTTAATGATAGCGAAATTATGTTATTAGACGGTAAAAAATATGCGACCCTTTTTAAAGAAGAGGTAAAAGAAGCGGTAGAAGTGTATAAGGAAAAATATGCACAGACTCCGCAATTAGCCGTTATTTTAGTGGGAGAAGACCCAGCTTCCCAAATTTACGTTCGCAACAAGGAACGTGCTTGTCAAGCTCTTGGTATTGAGTCAAAAACAATTTTTTTGCCGGCTGATACTTCGGCAGAGGATTTAAAAGACTGTATTTTGCTCTTAAATGCCGATGAAAAGGTAAATGGTATCCTCTTGCAGTTACCTTTGCCAACTAACTTAAAAAAACAGGAAAAAGAATTTTTAAAATTAATTGCTCCCGAGAAAGATGTCGATGGTTTTCATCCAGAAAACATGGGAAAGTTAGTTTTAGGACAAGATACAATGGTGCCATGTACACCACAGGGTTGTATTGCCATTTTAAAAGAAGCTAATATTTCCATTGCTGGTAAGCACGTCGTCATCGTTGGGCGTAGTAATATCGTTGGCAAACCATTGGCTTTTCTCTTTTTACAGGAAAATGCGACGGTGACGATTTGTCATTCCCATACAGAAAATTTAGCTACTTTTACTAAAATGGCTGATATCTTGGTCGCAGCGGTAGGTAAGCCGGCCTTTATAAAAGCCGATATGGTGAAAGAGGGAGCGGTGGTACTCGATGTTGGTATTAATCGCTTGCCCAATAAGAAATTGATGGGCGATGTAGAAGTGGCAGTACGCGATAAGGCATCTTATATAACTCCTGTGCCAGGTGGAATTGGGCCATTAACAATTGCGATGTTGATGCGTAATACACTGTTAGCAGCTCGTAGACAGCGGCAAGAAACTAATGCTCAGTCGACAGATGTATAAATTTTAATGTAAGAAAATAGTTGCTGAACTTTGGTAACTAGGGAGAAAGTAACATGAAAAGTGATGTGGAAATAGCTCGCGAAGCAGAAATAAGACCGATTACGGAAATTGCTGGTAAATTGGATTTAACCGCCGATGATATTGAAATGTATGGCAAGTATAAAGCTAAAATCTCTTTTCCCGTGTGGGAGAAGATAAAACAACGTCCTGATGGAAAGCTTATCTTAGTGACAGCCATTAATCCGACACCAGCTGGTGAAGGGAAAACGACAACGTCTATCGGCTTGGCTGATGCCTTGCAACAACTAGGCAAAAAGACGGTTTTGGCTTTGCGTGAGCCATCTTTAGGCCCTTGTTTTGGTATAAAGGGGGGCGCTGCTGGTGGTGGTTATGCACAAGTAATACCAATGGAAGATATAAATTTGCATTTTACTGGTGATTTTCACGCTATCACTTCCGCGCATAATTTATTGGCAGCGGTGATAGATAATCATTTACAACAGGGAAATGCTCTTAATATCGATGTGCGAACTATTGCTTGGGGCCGTGTGGTCGACCTCAATGACCGTGCTTTGCGAAATATTATTTGTGGGTTGGGTGGCAGAACGAATGGCGTGCCACGCGAAACTGGTTTTGATATCACTGTGGCTTCAGAATTGATGGCAATTTTGTGTTTAGCAACCGATTTAGAAGATATTAAGAAACGCATTGATAAAATTATTGTGGCTTACAATGTAAATAAAGAGCCGATATATGCGGCTGACCTCAAAGTAACTGGTGCCTTGGCATTACTCTTAAAGGATGCGATAAAACCCAATTTAGTGCAGACCTTAGAGGGAACGCCAGCGTTTATTCACGGCGGGCCTTTCGCCAATATAGCACACGGCTGTAATAGCCTTATTGCTACTAAGTACGCGCTCAAGTTAGCCGATTATGTGGTTACGGAAGCAGGATTTGGGGCGGATTTAGGAGCCGAAAAATTTATAGATATTAAGTGTCGCTACGGCGATATTGAGCCAGCTGCGGCAGTCATCGTCGTTACGGCGCGTGCTTTGAAAATACACGGTGGGGTTAGTTTAGATAAAGTGCAAGAAGAGAATTTACCAGCCTTAAAAGCTGGCTTGGTAAATCTCAAAAAGCACATTGAAAATATGCGCTTTTTTAATGTCCCCATTGTAGTGGCAATCAATAAATTTCCTGGTGATTCTCCTTTTGAATTGCACACTATCGAAGAGGCTTGTAAGTATTGGCAAGTACCAGTAGCTATTTCTTCTGTGTTTACCGATGGTGGACAAGGTGCTTTGTCCTTGGCCCATAAGGTGATATCTAACCTAGATGGGACGCAACCTTTACATTTTGCCTATACGGACGAACAGTCCTTAGAAGAAAAAATTTTGGCAATAGCGCAAAATATTTATGGTGCTAGTGATGTTACCTATAGCAAAGAGGCTGCTAAAATGTTGGCGCAATTGACCGATTTGGGATACGGTAATTTGCCTATTTGCATGGCAAAAACGCAGTATTCTTTGAGCGATGACCCCAAGAAAATAGGTTGCCCAACTGATTTTAGTTTGCACATTCGAGAAATTCGCATTGCTGCAGGGGCAGGTTTTGTTATTGCCTTAACTGGTAATATCATGACGATGCCGGGATTACCAAAAAAACCAGCTGCGGAAAATATGGACATAGATAATGTTGGAAATATAGTCGGATTATTTTAAGCTGATTTTAAAAACATTCCTCCACCTTTAGGGTGGGGGAATGTTTGTTAATTAGTATCAACTTGCTTGTTTTTTCCATTGTAGGCTATAATAAATTCAGTCGAAATTTGTGGGAGGTAGTAATGATACTGAATTTAGACCATAATGCCCATTCAGATTTTTTACCACAAGTGCTGTAAAGCCCCTGCCTTTAGGCGTAGATGTTGTGCAAGGCCATCTCTTTTATGTACTTTGGAATTAGCAAATGGTAGAGTGACGAGTATATAAATAAAATCTCAAAAGATGACAGAGATTTTGAGGAAAATATAGATTAATTAATGAATAGAAAGGAAGCGAAGCCACGTTCTCTGTCAGTGTCGGCCTACCGACCGAACTACAGTGGCAATCTATTGGAACCTCCTCACTATAATGTGAGTGTCCGTGAACAGTTAATATGACAAAAAACACACTTATTTATCGACTTAATACGCTAAACTTAATAAAATCTTTATCTCTTTCCCTAGAGCTGTTGGCGACCAATTTATCTTTCCATCATTGGCGCGTGGCCATTATTGCCATTGCTATTGCCAATGAATTGAAAATATCCTATCAGGGGAGAGATAAACTTTTACAGGCCTCGCTATTACACGATATCGGTGCAGGTTCCAGTTGGGTAGCAAAGCGTTTGCGCTCAGATTTGGATAGCGAGCCACTTGTGCATAATAAATATCCGCTACATGCATATAATGGGTATCAGCTATTAAAAAATACGCATTGTTTTAATAATTTGGCGCTTATTATTCTGCATCATCATGATAACTGGAATAATACGCAAAATGACCCAGATATACCATTTGCTGCGCGCATTATCAAGTTGGCAGATTATATAGAATTATCCATTAAACAGGATAAGCACATCTTGTTACAATCATCGCATATCGTGGAAAATGTGGCGAGAGAGCGTGGGACATTATTTAATCCGCGCGTAGTTGACGCCTTTTTGCGGGTGGCGCAAAAAGAAGCTTTTTGGTTAAACATTGTAGAGCGGTCTTACGAACCACTTTTTGAACAGGAAAATAATTTTTATGGTTTAGTTCCATACAGTGAAAATGATGTGATGGATATTGCCAACCTATTTGCCGGTATAATCGATGAAAATAGTTCTTTCACTTACAATCATTCGCAGAATGTTTCGCGCGTATCAGTGTTTTTGGCTTCTCAGAAGGGTTTTTCCGATAATGAATTAAAAAACATGATGATTGCTGGACTTTTACATGATATTGGCAAGCTGTCCATACCAAATACAATTTTGGAAAAACAGTATAAATTGAATAACTTAGATTTGGCGCTTATTCATCAACATTCTTATTATACCTATTTGATTTTAAAGCAAATTAAGGGCTTTGAAGAAATTGCTACTTGGGCTGCCTATCATCACGAACATCTAGATGGCTCAGGATATCCTTTTCATTTGCAGGGAGATGAATTGCCACTTGGCTCTAGAATTGTGGCCGTGGCAGATATCTTTGTGGCTCTTAGAGAAAATCGACCCTATAAGAAAGAATTTTCGGCAGAGAAAATTAGGCAAATTATGACTGATTCGGTAAATAAAGGGCAGTTAGATGCTTCTTGTGTCCAGATTATTTTTGACAATTTGGAAACCATTTCTAAGTTGGTGGATAGTGATGTTACGGTAAAAAGCTTGATTGATGATAAATAAAAATAGTGCCTTTGCTTTAATAAGCAAAGGCACTATTTTTGAGCAAAAAAATCACTTTTAGCCAAATTCATTCTTTTTATTAAGATGGTGCACATATTCATATGCTCACTTGTAAGGCTTTGACGGTAATATCGACATTTTGTACCAACATACCCGTCATGTATTCAATCGTGTCTTTCACTTTCTTTTGCAGAGAGTTGATGAGAGAGGGGATATGTTGGCCATATTGTACAACCACGGAAAAAGAAATGGCTAAGCCGCAGTCTTCTTCGTTCTTACAGATATGAGAAACGTGAATAGAGAATAATTTGGGAATATTGCTAGTGGAGCGTACCACCTCATTGACAATAGATAAGATGGCAGAATCGTCAATAACTAAACGTCCGTAATAGCTGAAAATAGGTCTAACAATCGATTTTTCACCCAATTTGCGCGGTTTTTTGCGCCTTTTTTTCTGGAAAAAAGTTTGAATGGGGTCGATTAGATAGCCGGAAAAATGTGGTTTCAACTCTATTGTCGGCACAGGAATGATGTGTTTGCCTTCTTTGATACGACAATCGTGCGCCTTTTGGATTTCCTCTTGGGAAGCAATATCCTGAATGTGAATTATTTTAGAAGGCTTGGGTAAGTCGAGAATCCGACAAATCTTTAAAGCCATATTATCTGAAGTACCAAGTACTAAAATGCGTTTAAAATTTTCTTTACTGATGGCTACTTTTACCTCTTCAGCATGGCCGGGAAGGATAAAAATAGCCCGGCGTACAGCCATTATTTTGCTTGTTTCTCTTTTTGCGGAATGTCCGGCGATAATTTTACTGCCTTTAATGAGAATGCCATCCTGAACTTACAATTTTATTTGGTCTTGCAAGTGTGTTCATATTGAAACGCTACTTTCAATACAGTTCTTCGATGAACTTCTTTAACTTTCGTCAAAGCACAGACTATATCTTATCCTGCGAATGGATATTCGCTTAGGTCTGTCCGTATCCCCAGTCAATCGCTTACTGGGTACTTCCCTTAAGAGGAATAGTCGTTGAACCTTATTCTTTTCGAAGCTTGGCTGCTGATTGCCCATTTTGAAATACTTAGGTTTTAACCATATATCATATAGCTATTTTTTCTGCTTTCGCGACCTTGAGAGGCAGTTTCTTTCAACTGTCTTGGGTGGTTAGCTATCTTTAGGGGTTTCCAGCAATTAAAACAGTATGGGATAGTTTGTTCTATCGCTACGTACTCATTTCTAAATACGCTGACTAGGCTATTCAAAAGCTTGTTTATGATAAACAAGCGGAATATTTAATCAATAATAGCATCGGCATGGTTCTTGTGAGCCACCATTAAAGCACGGTGACTTTTTCCGGTACCGCTCGGTCCTACTAATGCAATAACATCCAATTATGAACCTCCTATCTATTAGCGTGGTTCCACTATTAATTTTATTGCCGTACGATGTTCGTCGCCGTTGATTTCCACCTCTGTAAAAGCGGGAATACAGACTAAGTCGATGCCATGGGGAGCGACAAAACCGCGGGCGATGGCAATGGCTTTTATAGATTGATTGATTGCGCCAGCACCAATGGCCTGCAACTCCACGGAATGATTGTCATGTAAACTTCCTGCTAATGCGCCAGCTACTGAATTGGGATTAGATTTTGCTGAGACCTTTAAAATTTCCATATTGATGAAACTGTTGTCTTTTATATAAACAGCCGTATTTTTGCAGTGGTGACAACAGTTTATGTTCACCTCATTTCGGTAATTTATCACTGATATCTAACATGCTGCAATCATGTCGCTAACAATTAGCTGTGGGAATAAAAGGTTCGAGAAATAAATATTAAAGTAGACCTTGAGTGGGCATAGCGATAACATTTTGTATATTTTACTAGGTATAGCAGGAAGTGAGGCATATTAGCAGTATAGTGCCTGCTTTTTATTAACATGATAGCCTGTTATTTATTAGCTTGATGGCGAGAGATATTTTTGCTAGATTATTTTTTATCTGCTGAGAAAAATTTATCTGCCAGCAAGTGGCTTTCATTTTAACAATCACGGTATGGCATTGTTATTATATAACCAAATTTGTGGGTCAATCAATGTCATAATATGTTAGGTGTTTCTTTAAAGAAGGGTTAAATGCAATGTTGATTGAGGTTAAATAGCAAGGTATAATTGCACGCTTTGGACGTTTTTTACCAGCATATCTCTTGACCACAAAATATTATTGTATATTTTTTGTTACAATGAGAGAATGCCATAACTTATTTGTATTTTAAGTGACAGCAAGGGGAGTATTTATGGTAATATAATAGGTAGATGTTAATTACATTATAGCATTATTGCAAAAATCTATCTATATTATAATTCAGTTTTAGGGGGTGTGGTGTTTTTTCACAGTCGAAAAAATACCCTGTTTTAGATGAATATACTTTTGGTTGGAGATGTATGTGGTCGCGTTGGAAGGACGGCTTTGTTAAAATATTTGCCGATTTTGAAGAAAAAGTACAGTGTAGATGTAGCCATTGTGAATGGCGAAAATTCCGCTTCTGGAAAGGGAATAACGCCCAGTACTTTAGAAGAAATCTATCGTGCTGGTGCGGATATCATCACTTCTGGCAATCATATTTGGGACAAGCGAGATGTCATGAAGGTTATTGATAGCGAGCCGTATTTGATTCGTCCTGCCAATTATCCAGAGCCAGCGCCAGGGAAGGGGTATTGTGTTTTTCCTTGGCACAGTAAAAATATTGGGGTTTTCAATCTTTCGGGTAGAGTTTTTATGCCACCAATGGATTGTCCATTTCAAAAAGCGATAAGCATTATTAAGCGCCTAAAGAGCGAGTGCGATATCATCATCTTAGATTTTCATGCGGAAGCTACTTCGGAAAAGATAGCACTAGGGTGGTATTTAGATGGCAAGATAACTTGTATGTTTGGTACTCATACCCATATTCAGACGGCAGATGAACGAATTTTACCAGCTGGTACAGCATATATTACTGATTTGGGCATGGTTGGGCCAGAAAACTCGGTCATCGGTATGGACAAAGATATTGTCATTGAAAAGTTCTTGACGGGGAGACCAGCCCGCTTTGAAGTGGCTGCTGCACCGGCTATTTTTTGTGGAGCACTGTTAAAACTGGATGATGGTACGAATAAGGCTATATCTATAGAGCGGATTATGATTAGAGAAAGTGAAACTGCTTGAACAATAAAAAGTTTAGTACCTAAATAGAAGCAATAAAAAAAGCAACACATATGTGTTGCTTTTTTATTACGCATATATTATTTAGCATAGTCGATAACGCGCGTTTCTCTGATGACTGTTACCTTAATTTGGCCTGGATATTCTAACTCACCTTCAATTTTCTTGACGATATCGTGAGCTAAGCCGGCAGAAGCATTGTCGTCAACCTTATCTGGTTTTACGATGATGCGAATTTCACGACCAGCTTGAATAGCATAAGACGCTTCTACGCCATCGAATGATTCGGCGATTTCTTCTAAACGTGTCAGGCGTTTGAGGTAATTTTCGAGACTTTCTCTTCTTGCACCAGGACGGGCAGCCGAGATGGCATCAGCAGCTGCTACTAGCACTGCTTCCACTGTCGTGGGGTCAACATCGCCGTGATGAGCGGCAATGGCGTTGATGACATTAGCTGATTCGCGATATTTGCGAGCCAAGTCTGTGCCGATGGTGACGTGAGAACCTTCCACTTCGTGGTCAACTGCTTTACCGATATCATGTAGGAGAGCGGCTCTTTTGGCTAATTGGACATCTACGCCCAATTCAGCAGCCATTATGCCAGCTAAATAGGCTACTTCTACAGAATGATGCAAAACACTTTGACCATAACTGGTGCGGTATTTTAAGCGCCCCAATAGATATACTAACTCTGGATGTAAACCGTGTACACCAGTATCGAAGGTGGCCTGCTCGCCGGCTTCTTTGATGCGCTGGTCTACTTCGCGCCGTGCCTTTTCGACCATTTCTTCGATTCTTGCTGGATGAATGCGTCCGTCAGTAATCAATTTTTCTAAGGCGACGCGAGCAATCTCTCTGCGCACAGGGTCAAAACCAGAGAGCACAACTGCTTCTGGTGTATCGTCTATAATGAGGTCAACACCAGTCAGGGTTTCTAAAGCACGAATATTGCGACCCTCTCTACCAATAATACGACCTTTCATTTCATCATTAGGCAAGGTGACGACAGAAACTGTCGTTTCTGTAACCTGTTCAGCAGCACAGCGCTGAATGGCTTGGGCGATGATATTCTGGGCCCTTTTTTCTCCTTCGTCTTTCGCCTGTTGTTCATATTCTTTAATGAGGAGTGCTTTTTCGTGTTTGATGGCCGCTTCTGCGTTATTGAGAAGAATTTTTTTGGCTTCTTCTAAACTCAAACCAGAAATTCTTTCCAATTCTTTTAACTGTGATTCGCGCATTTTATCGATGCTATCGCGCATTTTATCCAACTCGTTTTCGCGGTGGAGCAAGATAGATTCCTTTTTTTCTAAACCATCTATTTTCTTGTCCATGTTTTCTTCGCGTTGGATTAATCGTCTTTCCTGTCTTTGCAAATCGCCTCTGCGTTCTCTCGTTTCTCTGTCGAGTTCTTGACGCAAGCGATGCGTTTCTTCCTTCGCTTCCAATATAGATTCTTTTTTTCGTGTATCGATTTCCTTCTGAGCGGAATTAATGATTTTTTCTGCTTCCATTTCAGCAGAGCCGATAATTGCTTCTGCACGCTTTTTTCTTATATAGTAACCGATAAATAAACCTATAATGACGGCAATAATCGTTGCTAAAACTATTTCAATAATAATTTACACTCTCCTTTCTAAAATTGTCATATCAATTAACAAATAGATATGAGTATATGTATCTAAAAATACGCTATTTCTAGACGAAATTACTCAGAACATACCCTAGAAATATTTTAAAGGTTTTTTATTATAGTGTCAAGAAACAATCAGTATGGCTAAAAGAAATCATATCTTTTACTATGATATACAATAAAGACTGCTAATAGGCTTTTTTTGCTATAAAGAAAAAAATTTTTGGGTGTTATCGGCCAGTTAATTGAATGGACAATAACATCCTACTACATGTAAAGGTTACATTTTATCAAATAGCTACAATATATAGATATCTGTAAATGTGTATGTTAGAATAAAATTAGCTATAGTGAGGAAAATCGAATGGGAACTGTTACACAAAATGCGAATTGACAAGAGCTGAATAAAATGGAATTTTTTAATGACAGCATATCATTTGCTAGCTAATTTATTGGAAGAAAAACTATCCAGGTGGATTAACTACTAGCGAACTAAATGGATTAATATTTTAACTTTCTTGTTAGGTGGATAGATAAAAAATCATTTAAATCAGTATGGCAGTGGAAAATGGATAAGGTAGGCTATTAGAAAATTTTGTGAGTCAAGGTCATATATTTATTGATTTTTGGTTGGTTTAGTTCTAAAATCAATCGTAAAAAGTAATTTATATTCCTTTGTCATTGGGAATGTGTTTAATTAATTGTAGATAACTATTTAAATAATTTTCTTTAGAGTTAGCTTCTTCTAAGCTGGGAAGAGGTTTAATTGACAGTAGGTACATATTTGGGGGTGAGGTCATGATAAAAAAAGATAATATAACTATTGATACAATCAAGAATGCCGTCAAAGAATATCAGCCAGAGGCAGATATTGCGCTCATTCAAAAGGCCTATGATTTAGCTTATGCGGCGCATTTCAATCAATGGCGGGCTTCTGGAGAACATTATATTATCCATCCGTTGCACGTGGCAGAGATACTCACCACAATTCAAATCGATGAGAAGACAATTGCGGCAGCTCTTTTGCACGATGTGGTCGAAGATACGATTTTTACTATTGAAGAAATGCGGGAAAAATTTGGCGATGAAGTCGCCATGTTGATAGATGGCGTGACAAAACTCAGCAAGATAAAGTTTAAATCAAAAGAGGTTCAGCAGTCAGAAAATTATCGCAAATTGTTTTTGGCAATGGCGAAAGACATTCGTGTCATCTTGATAAAATTGGCGGATAGATTGCACAATATGCGGACGCTTAAATATGTTCCACGCGAAAAACAACTGCGCATTGCCAAAGAAACTATTGAGATTTATGCCCCCTTGGCGAATAGATTGGGGATTTCCAGCATTAAATGGGAATTAGAAGACCTCTGTTTTCGCTATCTTTATCCGGAAGATTATTACGAACTAGTGGAAAAGGTTAAGCAGAAAAGACAAGAACGACAGGCCTTTATCGATTTGTCTATTCAGCAGATGCAGGCGGAGATAGAAAAATCGCATATTGAAGCGCAAATCAAAGGACGTGCCAAGCACCTGTACAGCATTTGGCGTAAGATGAAGCGCGACGGCAAGGATATTAGCGAAATATACGATTTGTCGGCCGTGCGTGTCTTGGTCAATACTGTGCAGAAGTGTTACGCGGTTTTGGGTATTATTCATAATTTATGGAAGCCACTGCCTGGGCGATTTAAGGACTATATCGCCATGCCTAAGAGCAATGGTTATCAATCCTTGCATACTACGGTTATTGCTTCTAATGGTCTTCCGCTAGAAATTCAAATTCGTACTTTTTATATGCACCAAATTTCTGAGTACGGCGTGGCGGCACATTGGAAATATAAGGAAAAAGGCAAGAGTGTCGATGCCAATAACTCTTATGACCAGAAATTATCGTGGCTACGCCAGCTCATTTCTTTGCAGAGCGAACTCAGCGACCCGACAGAATATGTAGAAGCGTTGAAGGTGGATATTTTTACCGATGAAGTGTTCGTTTTTACGCCGAAGGGCGATGTTATTGGCTTGCCGAAGGGTTCAGTGCCGATTGATTTTGCTTATCGTATTCATACCGATATAGGAAACCATTGCGTGGGCGCTATCGTCAATGGGCGCATTGCTCCGCTCGAGTACAAGCTGAAAAATGGTGATATCGTTTCCATTATCACTAATAAACAAAATGGTGGCCCTTCGCCTGATTGGTTAAATATTGTTTCCTCTTCTACTACGCGCAATAAAATTCGCCAGTGGTTCAAGAAGAAAAGTCGTGAAGACAATATTGCTACAGGCACAGCTTCTCTGGAGAAAGCGGCCAAGCATTTAGGATATGAGCCCAAGGCGCTTCTTCAGCCAGAGCGACTAGAAGAAATTGCCAAGGAATTGAATATGTCCAGTGGAGACGAACTTTTGGCTTCTGTTGGTTATGGCGGACATACGGTTAATGGTATTATCACGCGCCTGATAAAACTGTATCAACAGAGCAAAAAGGATTTGACACCGCCAGATGTCAGCGAAATGCTCCAGCAGTTTAAACCGTCTGAACACAAAAAACACAGCAGTCACGGTATTTTAATTGATGGCGAAAGTGGTTTTTTAGTGCATTTAGCCAAATGTTGTAACCCCATTCCAGGCGATGCCATCATCGGCTATATCACGCGTGGGCGGGGCGTATCTGTGCATAGGGCCGATTGTCCTAATGTTATAAATGATAGCAATGACTTACCGCGCCTTGTCAATGTTAGCTGGGATGCTGGATTAGACAAGAATTATCTTGTCACCATTGAAATAATTTGTAACGATTATACGGGAGCTCTCACTGAATTAATGGCTATTCCAGCAGAATCGCGCATCAATATTCGCTCCGTGTCTAGTTATCCAAACAAACACAATCACACTTCTACTGTTACCATGAGTTTAGATGTACGAAATATAGCACAAGCAGAAGCAATTATGTTAAAATTTAGACGTAGCAAAGATGTCTTACAAGTAAGACGGGCTTTGACCAAAAAAAGAAAATAGGGAGATGGTTACTGTGAAGGTTAAGAAATTTGTGAATGGTTCTATTCAGGCCAACTGTTATTTGTTTTTGGATGAAGAAAAACATGAAGCGATGATTGTAGACCCAGGCAGTGAAAGAGGCAAGCTGTTACAATGGTTAAAAGATGAAGCGGCTGGCTACAAAATGAAATACATTGTCGATACGCACGGTCATTTTGACCATATTACTGCTAACAGCGTTTGTGATGTCTTCCAGGCACCGCTCTGTATTCATAAATTGGATGAACCATTTTTGAGTGACGAAAAGTTGAGCTTGTTAGGTATTGGCGGAGACATGGGGATGTTTAAAGAAGCTGATATCATCTTACATGATGGTGATACCCTAAAATGTGGTTCCTATGTATTTCATGTCATTCATACCCCTGGTCATACGCCAGGTGGCATTTGCCTTTATTCAGCTAAGGCGAAAATTGTCTTTACAGGAGATTCTCTCTTCTACGAATCCATTGGCAATACTGATTTTCCAGGGGGCTCGATGGAAGATTTAGTAAACTCCTTACAGACCAATATTTTGACGTTGCCAGACGATACGGTAGTTTATCCTGGACATGGCAAAGAAACGACTATTGGCCATGAAAAGTATAATAATGCCTATGTAAAGTACGTGAAACAAAAGGTGGCTCTTTTGCAATTTGATGATTTAGAAGCAGTAGAAAAGGAATTGGAAGCTATCAATGTCTCGCATACTGGTATTAAACTTATGGCGGAAAAGGCGATTTTCTACAATCTCAAGATTGCCGATGTGCCAGTGAAATGTGCCAATATTTTAAAACAAACCATGCTCAGTAAAGGTGGCGATGTTGCCGTTTCTAAACATGCCGCTGACCAGAGTGTAGCAGTTACAGATATTATTATGATGGGCACGCGTCATCAGTTTAGAGAAGCGTTGCGTACCATTGCTATCCAACCTTGGGAATTAAAAGGCATCGCAGAAGACATCAAAAAAGTGCTCCATTTGGATTAATAAATAATCTTTGGGGCTTTAGAAAGGAAGGTAAGCCATTATCCCTCGCTTCGGGAGAAGATAATGGCTTTTTTAATTAGTGAAGAAACAATTTTCTTACAAAACTAAGATAGGTAATTTATATATTACGGAAGAAAATTCTTTTATCGTCGGCGTGTCTAACCGCAACAATCAATTTGATGCCGTAGAAATGGAAACTCTATTGATGCGTGAAACCATTACGCAAATTAACGAATATTTAGATGGGATGCGGGATACATTTCAGATACCAATTCTCGCGACTGGAACGAAGTTTCAAAAATTGGTTTGGCAGGAAATAACCAAAATACCATATGGAGAAACGGCTAGTTACAAGGACATTGCAGAACGCATCAACAATTCACGCGCTATTCGTGCCGTGGGCATGGCCGCTGGAAAAAATCCCCTGATGGTATTGGTACCCTGCCATCGTGTTGTTTCTGCTGATGGGAAGCCGGGTGGCTACAGTGGTGGAGAAAAGACGAAACAATTTTTACTTAACTTAGAACAGCTATATGCAGAAAAGAACGGTTGAGGTTGAGATGTATAAATTAGCGATATTCGATTTAGATGGAACCTTAATAAACTCTCTCCCAGATTTGACCACAGCCCTTAATTATGCCTTGCGAGAATGCGGTTTTCCTCAACAACCTAGGGAAAAAATGCCCTATCTTGTAGGAAATGGTAAGGTTAAATTAGTAGAAAGGGCAGTGCCAATAGGGACAAATAAACAGGCAAAGGAAAAGGTGCTAGGCCTTTATCAGCAGTATTATGAAAAGCATCCTT
Organism: Pectinatus sp.; assembly: GCA_020025135.1. GTDB lineage: Bacteria > Bacillota > Negativicutes > Selenomonadales > Selenomonadaceae > JAHHSQ01. Next base: position 11,838 of record JAHHSQ010000003.1, on the reverse strand, counting down.
ATGAGCAGACTTTTGTATATCCAGGAATAAAGAAAATGCTTTCTACGCTCTTGGCAAAGGGCGTGAAGGTGGCGATTTGTACCAATAAACCAAAATTAGATGCGCAGAAAATAGTTGCCCACTTTTTTGCGGATGTAGATTTTTGTGCCCTGCAAGGTGATGTGCCAGAGCTACCTTGTAAACCAGACCCCCAGAAAGTTTTTAGTATCATGAAAAAGGCGCAAGTCAGGGCAGAGGAAACGCTTTTTATCGGCGATTCCGATGTGGATATGCAAACAGCGCTAAATAGTGGCGTGGTAGCGGTAGGAGTTTTGTGGGGCTTTCGCTCGGAGCGAGAGTTGCGAGAAAACGGAACGAAATACCTACTAAGAGTTCCGGCAGATTTAGAAAAAATTGTGGATGAGAATTGAAGATGAAAAGAAATATTCCAGTACAAAAGGGTAAGCGCTACACTATTGCTATTGAAAGAATGGGAAAAAATGGTGAAGGTATTGGTAAAATAGACAATTTTACCATCTTTGTTCCCTTTGCCTTACCGAAGGAAACGGTAGAAATTAGTATTGAAACGGTGAAAAAAAATTATGCCATCGGTAAAATGAAACACATCTTGGTTAAGAGTGTAGATAGAGTGAAACCGCACTGTCCTGTTTATTATCAGTGTGGTGGTTGTCAGCTGGAACACCTGTCTTATGAGGCACAGTTGCGTTTGAAAGAAGAACAGGTGCGCTCTATCATAGAACATCTTGCCAAATTGCCATATCCAGTGCCAGTTTTGCCAGTGATAGGCAGTGAAGAACCATGGTATTATCGCAATAAGATGATGTTTCCCTTTGGCAGGAATGGTCAAGACGTCGTCTTGGGATGTTATGCGCGCGGTTCTCATCAAATTATCAATACTGAAACTTGTTACATTCAAAAAGAGGGTAACAATCGCATTTTGCAAGCGGTGCGGAAAATGGCAGAAACGTTTTCTCTTTCGGCCTACGATGAAAAGAAATACTGTGGATTTTTGCGCCATGTCGTCGGTCGTGTAAACGATGCGGAAAATGAAATGATGTTAGCACTGGTGACGGCTGAAAGGGCATTCCCTCAGGCCCAAGCTGTGGTGGATTTTTTGCGTCAGGAGTTACCAGAATTGACCTCTATTGTGCAGAATATTAACTCTCAGCGCAATAATATTATCATGGGTCAAGAAAATCGTTTGCTTTGGGGTAAACCGTATATTACCGAAAAAATGCAAAAATTGTCTTTTGAGATTTCAGCCAATGCTTTTTTTCAAGTTAACACCAAACAGGCGATAAAATTGTATCAGGTTGCATTGGACTTTGCTCAACCTACCGAAAGAGATATTATCATTGATGCTTACTGTGGCACGGGAACGATAACCTCTTTTTTGGCGCAGAGTGCCGCCAAAGTGTATGGCATTGAAATAAACGCGTCAGCAGTAGAAAATGCCAGAGAGAATGCCCGTTTAAATGGGCTCAGTCCAGAATTTATTGTCGGCGATACGGCAGAAGTATTACCAAAAATGTTTTCCAAAGGTATAAGACCATCAATTATCGTTACCGACCCGCCACGCAGTGGTTCTACGCGCAAGGTGTTGGAAGTTTTTGCTGCCATGCAGCCAGAAAAAATCGTTTATGTGTCCTGTGACCCAGCTTCTTTGGCAAGAGATTTGGCCATTTTAAATGAACTTGGTTACAGAACACTGAGAGTACAGCCAGTAGACTTGTTTTCTCAAACTGCTCATGTGGAAAGTGTGGCTTTGCTATCCCCTGGTGGTAAAGGGTAGCTTATAAACAACTAAGTTGAGTTTATTGAGGGTGATTAAATCTGACGGAAAATTTGAGGAGTGAGCGATAGATGCACGGCTTAAAAATTTATTTGGCGAATGGGACGTATAATGGTACTGTTACAATGAGCAGTGATTCTTCCAAAATATCTGCCATTCGCGTGGCGAGAGAAAATATAAAAGATTATGAAAATGAATTAGATGGACCGGGCATTTATTTGCTTCTCATCGGTTCGGAGTCAGTGTATGTTGGCCAGACGGGATTAGATACCATAAACAAGAGAATTTTTAAAACTCATTCAGGAAATATAGATGCGTCTTGGCATACGGTTTTAGGCTTTAAATTCACAGACCCTCATATTGGTAGCAATGAATTACATTTTATTGAAAATGCTATGTGTGAATATGCCCATGCTAATTTTGAGAAGTGTTTGACGATAAGCCCCCAAAAGGGAAAGTGCACTAAAAACTTTCGCAATAAACATTATCATTTAGGGGGAGTTCAGATACGTACCTGTGAAAAATATATTGCGGATATTCAGTTTTATATTGATTTCTTTCCAGAGGGAATTTTCGCATTTAAACAAGAAAAAAGGCAACGAGAGATATTGCATATGGCGGGAAAAAAGGTATCGGCAAATGCATATATAGAGGGTGATAAATTTATCGTGTGCCAAGGGTCAGAATTTAGCATGATGGAAAAACCGTCTTGCCCCAAAGGTATCAGAGCACTTAGAAAGCAACTACTTGCTGAGCATAAAGTGCAGAATGGGTATTTTACCGAAGATGTTTCCTTTAATAGTTCTTCCATGGCGGCCGAATGTGTAATGGGTTCCTCTGTTAATGGTCAGAGAAAGTGGCTATACCCAGATAACAAAAGCATTAAAGAAAGAGAAGAATGGAAAAAATAACCTTATAATTTGTACATAAGGGTGAAGTGTTGCTTTAATATTGAGAATAGAAATATTTTTGCTTTATCTTTTGAGCAGTGGATAAGTTATAGACAATAGTTAAAATATATATTTATGGTATTTGAATCTACATATTAATAAAATTATTAACTTTTGCCATTGGAAAATGAGGAGAAAAATTCGATGAAGATATATGATTGTTTTACCTTTTATAATGAATTTGAATTACTGGAATTGCGGTTGAAACTCTTGGCACCATATGTTGATTATTTTGTCCTATCGGAAGCTAATGTAACGTTACGTGGATAGTGTAAACCATTTCTTTTTCAGGAAAATAGAGAAAGGTTTTCGAATTATAAAGATAAGATAATCGCTCTTACTTTGCACGAAGGTAAAAGGGAGACAAAACCCCTTGACTATTATATTGAAAAGGAGCAGCGCAATTATTTAGTTAATGATCTTAGAGATTTGGCAGATGAGGATGTGATAATAGTTTCAGATATTGATGAAATTCCCAATCCGCTTATTTTAAAGGGATTAAAAGATGATGAACTCGATATAGAAAATAATGTATATAAAATGCATAGGATTATTAGAAAACGCAAGGATAAAATAAAGGCATATAGGGAACTTATAAATCTTTTTTGTCTAAAGCAAAGAAAAGCGTCGATGATAGAATATTTGAAAAAGGCGCCTTTTGTCTGTGGTCAAAAGCATTTTTACTATTTTATGAACAACCTTCACCCCGATTTATGGTGTGGTAGTGTATTTTGCTTAAAACGTAATTTTAAAAGTGCGCAAAATTTACGCGATTTAAGAAGAAGATTGCCAATTTTTTTGCCAGGGGGATGGCATTTTGCCTATATGGGAGGTATCGACCGTATTTTAAAAAAAATAAATAGCACGGTTGATGAAAATAGTGAACATGAAGATAATAGAAAATATACAAAAGAGCATGTTATTGAATGTATAAAAAATGAAACTTTGATGTATGATTATCAGGCAAAAGAAAAAGCAATGTTTGATTTAATTTCTCCCCAGGAAATAGGAGTAAATCAAAAAATTATTGATGATTTTGTAATAAAATATCCACAATTTTTTTTGAAAATATAAACATAGATGGATTTCAATCTGGCAAATTTTGTCTAGTTTATGTTTGATTTGTGCAGTTGTTAGTTGCGCAGATGATTCTGTAAAGAAAGTAGAAAATTTCTATACACAGAAGTTGTTAGATGTGCTGGGCAATGATACGCTGTCGGCAGCGGAGATTACAAAACGGTTTGGTCGGTCTCATCGGCCAACTGTTAGCAAGAATTATTTAAATCTGGCTCTAGCACAACAAGGCGTTATCGAAATGACTATTCCAGATAAACCGAAAAGTCGTTATCAGCAATACAGAAAAAGACTTAGTCGCTGACCGAACAAGAAGCGACTAAGTGAGCGACTAAGATAATAGCATAATTTTTTGATAAATTTTAGAAATGTATTGGCCGTTATACAGATAAATTTTTTCTGTGTAAGGGCCATTTTTTCATAGAGATAAATTTGTCTAAATAATTTTGTCGAGGCGGTATAATATATGTAGTTTTAGATAAGGGAAAGGAGAGAGATGGATGGGAAAATTAGATAATATTGAAAATGATGTATTGATACCCCAGGATTATTCGCCAGGGCTTAGTGAAGAAGATTGGACGGAATTGCTGAACGATACCACGGTATTTGATGAGAAGAGTTTGGAAGTGATGAAGCGCATCTTGCACTGTGGTGGACAAGCTAGTTGTGCTCTACTGGCGCAAAAATACGGCAAAAATAGTATGTACTACAATACTATTTCTGTTAATTTGGCAAAGCGAATAGGGAAAAAGACGGGGTGTAAAATGCCCCCAGAGGAGAAAGATTGTAAACTTTGGCCGATATTGTACAGAGGAAGGGATGCCAGAAAAAAAGAGGAAGTCGGTAGTTTTATTTGGTATTTGCGACCAGAATTGCAGAGGGCATTAGAAAAGATAGACCTTACTAGGATAAATTTATATGCCGAATTGCCTTATAATTTTTGGAAAATCATTTATTAAGAGTTTGGTTATTGGTATAAATAAATAATGAAACGAATAGTAAGCGTATAGGGAAACCTGTATGTAGCGTGATTATTCATGCGGTAGAGAAACTGAAGTGCTGGAAAACCGTAAAGCCTGACAAACTAAAGCGGGGCGCTGAAAAAGGTGCGCCGAAAAGTGATGAAAGTAGAAAAAATTGGCAGGATGGAACATGGTTAAAACCTAAATTCTAAAAATCGGCAATCAGCAAGGAAGCTCCGAAGAGGAGAGCCTTCAACGACTATCCCAACAGGGAGTACACTGGAAGTGATGGCTAGTGGAAGTGGTTTCGCCTAATTGGTAAATACCATAGGGAGAAGATATAGTCTGTGCTCGGCAGAAATGCCGAGAGGTTCGTTCTAGAACTGCATTAAAGGTGGCGCTTTGATGTGAACAAAACAGGATGTAAATTGTATTTCCGAAAAAGAATTATATGAACTGGAGCAAAAGAGTATTATTTTGGTCAATCGCGAAACGGCTGTTTGGCAAAAACGGCCCAATGTGCGGGAAAAGGAAGGTTTTTCGCCGATATTGAAAAAAGGCGACTTCTTTTATCTGTGTCGTGCGGATAAGGTGCGTTTTCTCGGACGGATAATTTCTGACGAAATTAAGGAATATGAGGGCGGACGAGAAGATTGGTACGCGTTAAAATACGAAAAAGTCGCTAATTCTTTGGATAGAAAACCGTATCTAGGGGAAAAGCATTGGTGGACACCAAATGGCAAATCTATCTATGCTTGTGTGCCAAAAGAGGAGTGGGCGATATTTGAAACTATCATTTTAAAACCCTATTTCCATTTGAATTTACCAGCATTGGTGGAGAAGAGATATCGGCACAATCATTGGCTGCTTCGCTTTAGCCGAGTGGGGAGAAATGACGGAATAATTCCCATCGGGGGAAGGTACAAGTATTCATTTTATGATGCAGAGGGGCAAAGACGGCAGAAATTTATCAATGCTTTATCCGTGCGAAAAGGCGATAAAATTATCGGTTTTGTGTCTGAACCGGTAGAACAGATAAGGGCAATATTTAATGTTATTGCTGTAGAAGAAGGCGAGAATTTTGTCTGCGAAAAATATGAAAGTTTAGTTGTGCCCATCGATTTGGCTGTTTTTTGCAAGCATATATCCTTAGTCGATATGGAGTATTTTCAAAGAGGGGGCGGAGATTTATTCCATTTGACGGAACAAGAATACAGCTGTATAAAAGAGGAAATACGCGCTTATAATCCGAGAAGGAATGGGCAAGCGGTTAAACCGTATCTAAAGCGCGATTTTTTGCGTGAGGTATACATCGAAGAGAGCCAGTATAAAAATTTAGTAGCTGTATTGCATCGAAAGAAGAATATCATCTTACAGGGGCCACCTGGCGTGGGGAAAACCTTTATGGCCAAGCGTTTGGCGTATACGCTGCTCGGAGAGCGGGCCGAAAGGCAGATAGAATGTGTGCAATTTCATCAGAATTATTCTTACGAAGATTTTGTCATGGGGTATCGAGCCGTAGAAAATGGTTTTGCCTTGAGATATGGGATTTTTTATCAATTTTGCCAGAGGGCGAGCAGTAATCCGCAAAAGGATTATTTTTTCCTTATCGATGAAATTAATCGTGGTAATGTCAGCAAAATTTTTGGCGAGTTATTAGCTCTTATTGAAACTGATTATCGCGGTAAAGAGGTTACTTTGGCTTATAATGGCCAGCGTTTTTTTGTCCCACAGAATTTGTATATCATTGGCATGATGAATACGGCAGATAGGAGTTTGGCCCTTTTGGATTATGCTTTGCGCCGGAGATTTAGCTTTTTTGATATTGAACCGGCCTTTCAGACGAAGAGCTTTTGTGCTTACCAAGAGAGAGTGGCAGATGAGAAATTCGATAAATTGCTAGTGGAGATACAGAATTTAAATGCAGAAATTCGCGCCGATAAACTGTTGGGAAATGGCTTTTGCATAGGGCATAGTTATTTTTGTAATGCCAGACAGTGTACGGAGCAATGGCTACACGACATTATTAAATTTGATATTTTACCGCTTTTGCATGAATATTGGTTTGATGAGCCAGAAAAATGCGAGTATTGGGAACAGGTGCTTTTAGGGGCGATACAATGAGTGTGAGTAATGGCATATTCATTAAAAATATTTATTATATGCTGGCATATGCTTTTCAGACGATACAGAAGGGGTCAATGGAATCTGTGGCTGTGGAAAGTTTCGCGGAAATGTACGATTTATTGGCGGTGATTTTGGCCCAAGGTATCGCACGGCAAGTAAAAAGTGGTTTATATCAGAAATACCGCGATTGTCAGGGTGATGTAGAGGTAGTACGTGGCAAGGTCAATATGCGTGGAACGATTCGTCATCTTATGGCTAATAGGCATTTGGTGGCGTGTGAATTTCAAGAAATGGCAGTTGATAATATGTTGAATCGTTTACTAAAAACAACTATTTTACTGCTTTTACGCAGTGAAAAGGTGCAAAAGCAGTATAAGGAAAATTTGCGAAGAGAATTGCCTTACTTTTCCAGTGTGAGTACCCTTGACATGAGGAGATTTTCGTGGTCGGTAGTGCGATTTAATTCTAATAATAACAGTTATCGCCAATTGATAAATATCTGTCAGTTAATCTGGCAGGGGCTGGTGATGACGACTACGGAGGGCATATATAAATTGCCGGCTCTTTTGGACGATGAAGAACGGCTGTGCCGGTTGTACGAAAAATTTATTTTGGCATACTATAAGCGCCATTACCCCATCTTACAGGCGCGGGCAGCGCAGATTCCGTGGGCGGTAGATGATGGTTTTACGGACCTTCTGCCCATCATGCAGACAGATATCCACTTGCAGGTGGAAAATCGCGTACTGATAATCGATGCCAAATACTATCGGCAGACCTTGCAGCGACGGTATCATAGTGAGAAATTGCATTCGCAAAATTTGTACCAGATTTTTTCCTATGTGCAAAATCGCGATTACCAATTTGGCACGCAAGAGCGTCAAGTAGCGGGATTACTGCTTTATGCACGGTCAGAAAGGGATAGAGAACTCAATGCTGTATATCATATCCATGGTCAGAAAATTGCCGTACGCACCTTGGATTTAAATAGACCCTTTGGAGAAATAGCTCATCAATTAGATGAAATCGTGCAGAAATACTTTAATTTTCCTGTAAAGGTAGATTAAATAAGGATAATCTCTGCAAAACATGGCTAAAAAAGCGAAAATCCATCTATACCAAAAGTGTGTAGATGGATTTTTATTTTCTCAGTAGTATAATAGAATAACAAAAAGAAATTTTTAGAAAGTAGGTAGTATTAATTGCCATGAACAAAGGTTTAATATATGCGATGCTGTCTGCTCTTATGTTCAGCATCATGAATGTATTTGTAAAAAAGATGAGCGTGATAATGGGGACGGGCGAAATCGTTTTCATTCGCAGTATCATTGGTTTAGTTATTTTGTCTGTCATCATCGTCAGTTTTAAGATTAAATTTTCTAAGCGTGACATTCCGCTCTTGCTCTTTCGAGGTTTTATGGGGGGCATGAGTATGTATTTGATTTTTTATTCTATCTCCGGTATGCCTTTAGGCGATGTTTCTATTTTACAACAGTTATCGGCATTTTTCGTCTTGTTGATTTCTATAATCTACTTACACGATAAAGTGCCAGCTAAGAGCGTTGTGCCATTAATGGTCATCGTTTTGGGTACTTGTTTGGTTTTAAAGCCTTGGGAGTACAATTCATTTTCTTTTTATGCCATCATCGCCATCATTTCGGCTTTTATGGCGGCAGTTGCCTATGTGGTCATTCATAAAATCTACGCTAAGGGTGGACATAATGCTTGGGAAATAGTCTTTTATTTCCTTTTTTGCAGTACAGTAGTCGGAGCAATTGGGATGTACCATAACTTTTCCTTGCCACGTAATACAGATGATATTTTGATGTTGTTGGGGCTAGGCATTACCTCCTTACTAGCGCAAACTTTTATGACACAGGCCTATGGACTGGCCAATCAAATTTTAGTTAGCTTTATCATGTATTTGGGAGTTTTCTTGAATGCGGTCTGGGGATATTGTTTCTTTGGCGAAGTGATGAGCTGGCTTTCGATTGTGGGGGGCGTGCTCATTATCGGCAGTTCCTTTGCCCTTTCGTGGGTAAAGGCAGATAGTGTCAAGAGGACACGCATTATAAAACGTAAAGAACAACATGAAAGTTAAGTAGCAAAAAAGAGCCATGTATGGCTCTTTTTTTTAACTATTTTTTTCCGCATTTATTTCTTTAGAAGCAGTAGTTTCTCCAACCTTGTGGACGTGATGAGGTTGAGGTGTTTGGGGCAAGAGAAAAGCCAAGATGGCGAGGACAACAAATATCCACATCAAGAGGCGGAAGGTATCTATATAGGCGAGAATGACCGCTTGGGCCTGGAGTAGTTGGTAAATTTTGGCCATGGCGACATGGCTCGCCGTCTGTAAATCGAGAAATGTATTGTGAAAAAATGTGGTGTAATTAGTAAGAGCTGTGGTGTAATTGTGATTGGCGAGGGTGATGTTATGGACGAGGTAGGCTTGGCGGACTTGTTCGCGGTGAATGAGATAGCTAGTTATGAGGGAGATACCAAAGCTACCTCCGATATTTTTCATTAGGACGATGATGGCGGACGCATTATTGCTTTCCTTTTGGGGAATGTTGGCAAAACCCATTGCGGTGACGGAGACAAAGAGAAAGGGCAAGCCCATGACCTGTAAAATGCGTAGGTAGATGAAATAATCGCGCGTCGTTTCGGCGCTGAGTAACGAGGCATTGTACATGCTGAAGACACTGAGGAGCATGCCGACGATGACGAGTGTTTTTTGACTAACTTTTTTAGAAATTTTGGCGATAAAGGGCAAAAGAAAAAGAGCCGTCATACCACCAGGCAAGAGGATGAGTCCAGCTTGAAAAGCGTTGTAACCGAAAGATTGTTGTACCAAGAGGGGAATGAGCATAACCGTCACATTGACGAAAGCACCAATGAAAAACATTAGGATATTGGCGTTGCGGAAAGTGGCAATTTTAAAGAGTTTTAAGTTGATGATGGGATGTTTTTGTTCCGGTATCCAGAGCATGGCAGCAACGAAGAGCAGAAAGGCGAGTACAAATAGTGTGGTGATGAAAGGGTCACTAAACCAATCGTGTTTTTGGCCGTTGTCTAAGGCGATTTGTAAACAGCCGATGCTAAGGGCAATAAAAGCCATGCCGATGTAGTCGACAGAAGCAGATTTATTGCGTTTATTGTCACTAGCGGGAATAAGATGGTTGACGAGGAAAATGGCGATAATGCCGACAGGGACATTGATAAAAAATATCCAGCGCCAGCTGTAACTATTGACGATATAACCGCCGAGAACTGGCCCGACAATCGGCGCACAGACCGTGGCAATACCAGTGATAGCAAAGGCAGTTCCGAGTTGTTCAGGGGGGAAGCTGTCCTTAATGATGGCCTGCTGGCTTGGCTGTAGTCCGCCCCCAGAAATACCTTGCAAAAGGCGGAAAACGACAAGCATGGTCATAGAAGTAGCAAGGCCGCAGAGCAGGGAAGAAAGGCTAAATCCAGCAATACAGAGGATGAAAAAGTTTTTTCGCCCTAGGCGGTCAGATAACCAACTAGATAATGGCAAAATCATGCCATTGGTGACGAGGTAAGACGTGATAATCCAAGTGCTTTCATCCATGCTGGTGCCGAGTGAGCCAGCGATATCGTGCAAGGCGACATTGACGATGGTGCTGTCGAGTATTTCCATGAAGGCGGCAATACTGACGGCGAGCGAGAGAATGAAGGCGTTTTTATTGCTGGTCATGGCTTAGCTCCATTGATGTAGACGGCTGGTTCTACGGACATGCCCAGTTTTAGAAGTTGTTTTTGGGGCGGGGTCAAATTTTCAAAGGTGATTTTTATGGGAATTCTTTGGACGACTTTTACGAAATTACCAGTGGCATTTTCTGGTGGAAAGAGCGAGAAATAAGCGCCCGTGCCAGCCTGTAAACTATTGACACGTCCCTTAAAGGTGGTATTGGGATAAGCATCGACATGAATGATTACGGGGTCGCCTATTTTGATTCCTTGCAGTTGTGTTTCTTTGAAGTTAGCTTGAACCCAAATATCGTCATTGACGAGAGAACAAATAGGCGTGCCAACATTGACAAAAGACCCACTTTCGACAGCCTTTTGTGAAATAATTCCGTCTTGGGCAGCATAAATCTTTGTGTTGGCGAGGTTATTTTTAGTTTGTTTAAGGGCCGCTAAAGCTTCTGCTTTTTCGGCTTCTAATTTTTTGACGTTGTTTTCTGCTTGGGCGATGATATCTGCCGTGGAATTCATGCCTTGCCGTTGGCTTTGCATTTCGGCGAGATGAGCTTGAGCAGTCTGAGCAGCTGCTACAGCATCAGTATAGGCCTGTTGGGAGCATGCACCTTGCTCAATCAATTCACTAGTGCGACGTTCATTGTCGCGCGCTTTTTGTAAATCAGCTTGAGCAGCAGCCACTTGGGCATCGGCGGCAGAAACTTTAGCTGGTTCGGTTATCTTTAATGTAGCTAATTTATTTTTTGCCATAAGGAGAGATTGCTCGATAGCGGTAAGATTAGCTTTCTGACTGTCATAAGCTAATTGATAATCCTTGGGGTCGATTTCGGCGAGCAGAGTACCTTTTTTTACAACTTGGTTATTTTGAATGTAAATTTTTTTGATATAACCAGATACCTTGGGGCGTACGACGATAGTCTGACCAACGATTTGAGCATCATCAGTAGTGACGATATTACGTTGTAGGTAGAGATAAATGGCGCTTGCCAGCATAATGAGAGCGATAATGGCAATGACAATGGCAATGCGTTTCTTTTTTTGCGGTGTTAACATTTGTCTTATTCCTTTTCTGATATATTTATAAGAATTTGTATCAATTAATAATGACAGTTTTATTTTAGCACAGTAATTTCGCTTCGGCTATACGTTATATTATTTCATTATTATGAAATAAAAATTTTCTTGCGTAATTCCTACTAATAAGGTA